>DAOQRQ010000029.1:0-14997 GCA_035355815.1 Ferruginibacter sp.
GAAAGAAAATGGATGAGTTGACACAAAAGGCAATTGATACCAAAGAAAAGATCCTTTACTCCGGTTTTATTGCCCAACAGGTGGAACAGGCGGCTAAAGAAGCCGGTTATGATTTCAGCGGGGTAGACAAACCGAAAAATGAAAACGATCTCTATGGTCTTCGCTATGCCGAATTTGTTGTTCCGCTGGTAAAAGCCGTGCAGGAACAGCAAAGCATCATAAAGCAGCAACAGGTTCAGATCGATGAACTGAAAAAGGCCATCAACGGATTACGTAAACAATGATCATTAAACCATAACACAAAACAAAATGCACAAAGTAAAAATCATCAATCCAAAACTCTTCCTGAAGGCTTTGTTATTCGCAACAGTTTTAACCAGTTGCAAAAAGAACAAAGACGTTGAAGTGAACACACCTGCATACCACATTGCAGAAAGTGAAAATCTTATCATCCCTGCCGCCGTAGGTCTTCCGGTAGATCAGCCCGGCGGGTTTACCCGGGTTGCCACGTATTATGCAGAAGGCGTACAAAAGTACAAGGCCCAGGCAAAGGCCGGCAGCAACCCGGTTACCTACGAATGGGTATTTGTAGCTCCGCAGGCAACACTGTATGATGCAAACAACAAAGCAGTAGGTACACATGGCGCCGGACCTTTCTGGCAGGTATCTGCACACGACTCTGTTTTTGCGCAGCACTACAGTCCGGCTAAAACGTTACCCAGCCCCAATGGCAGCATTGACTGGCTGATGCTGATGCCTAAAGCGGGAAAAACAGCTACGGGAATATTCGCCAATGTTTCCTACATACAGCGCATTGCCACTGTGGGCGGAAAAGCGCCGTCTGTTTTACCAACAAACGATTCCGAAACCGCAGAAGTAAAATACACAGCCATTTACCGTTTCACACAAAAAAATTAACAATCAAAAAACAAAAACTAAAAAAAGTAAAGCAATGAAAACAAAAAATCAACCATTTAAACTGAGGTCCGTTAGCGCCCTTCATTTTCTCATCTTATTTTTATTGATCCTGTTCCTTGTTTCCTGTAAAAAGAACGACAACCCGGGTAACAACAATCATCATGCATCGGCATATTCTTCTGATGTGCTGGATAAATGGATGGTGGTACAGTTACGCCTGATGCGTAATGCCACCGGTATTCCAAACCATGGTTTCTCCAGGCAGTTTGCTTACTCAGGTATCGTTGCACTGGAATCACTGGCACCAGGCATACCGGGAAATTCATTATGGCGTTCTAAATGGAATGGCTTAACCGGCCTTCCTGCAACTGGACATTCGAAGGATTATTATTACCCGGCCAATATCAATGGAGCCATGGCTGCCATTAACCGATCGTTGTTTCCCAATGCAAATGCTTCGGATAAGACTGTGATCGATTCGCTGGAAAATGCATTGAACCAGGAGTTCCTTTCAACACAAACACAATCCAAACTCAATGTATCAGCCCAGTTTGGTAAAGCCGTAGCATTGGCTGTATTCAACTGGTCGGAAACAGATGGTTACAAAAATGCAAACGATCCATATACGATACCCACAGGCCCGGGCTTATGGAAACCAACGGCTCCGTCATTTACCGCTCCGGCAACACCTTACTGGGGCAATAACCGTACGGTTGTAGCCGGAAGTATTGCCGGTACACAACCAGTTGCGCCGGTAGCTTATTCAACAGAGCCCTCCTCTGCTTTTTATCAAATGGTAAAACAGGTTTATGATGTTTCGCAAACGTTGACCGATGATCAGAAAGCAATGGCTGCTTTCTGGAGAGATGTACCGGGCGTAAGTTCACCAGGCCATTGGCTGAGCATTCTGCAACAGGTTATCCACGCAAAGAAAACATCACTGGATGAAGCGGCTTTATCTTATGCACTTACGGGTGCTGCCATCAATGATGCGCTTATCAGTTGCTTTAAAAGCAAATACCAATACAACCTGGTACGCCCCATCACCTATATCCGCGATGTGATGGGCAATTTATCGTGGAGTTCTTATCTCGGCACCCCGGCTCATCCTGAGTATGTATCGGCACACTCAAGTCTTTCTGCCGCTGCCGCCTCCATCATGGAAGACCTGTTTGGAAACAGGGGCGCCTTCACCGATCATACGTATGACTATATGGGATTTCCTCCCAGAACGTATTCTTCTTTTATGGCCATTGCCGAAGAAGCCGGGTTATCGAGGTTTTATGCAGGCATTCATTATATGCCAAGCATCAATGCAGGGCTGGAACAAGGCAAAAAAGTAGCAGGCAATATTTATTCCAAAAAAGACTAAGCGCTGAATTCAATACCTATGAAAGCCTATATAAAATAAGATTCATAACAAGTAAAAACTTATCAAATGAGCACAAAACAAATTCAGGGAAAACTATGGAGCATTGCTCCTCAATACTGGTCAAATTATTTTGAACCCTTCTTTTTACCGATGTACAAAAAAACACTGGAGCAGGTAAGGCTTACCGAAGACAGCGTGGTGCTGGATGCCGGTTGTGGCTCAGGCTTATTCAGCTACATGGCCATAAACACCGGCGCCCAGGTAATGGGGGTGGATGCTGCACCGGGACTGCTGGAAGTGGCAAGGGAAAGAAACCCGGAAAATAATTTCCTGGAAGAAGACCTGGAGGCATTGCCTTTTGCAGAAAACAGTTTTGACCTGGTGACCGGGTTCAACTCCTTTCAGTATGCAGGCAATTTTACGAATGCGTTGTCTGAAGCAAAACGTGTTTTAAAAGACGGTGGACGCCTGGTGATCGGTATCTGGGATAAACCCGAGTACAGCGATGCAACCAATATATTGAAGGCGATCGGTTCTTTACTGCCGCCGCCACCACCGGGTACACCTGGCCCCTTCGCTCTATCGGAAGAAGGTAAGATCGAAAGCATCTGCAATGCCATCAACCTGAAAGTGGTTTATAAAACAAGGGTGGCTTGCCCGTTCCTTTATCATACGCTGGAAGAAGCAATAAAAAGTTTTATGGGCACAGGCCCTGCAGCAGCCGCAATGAATTATGCCAGTGAAAAACATATAGAAAAAACAATTGCCGGGGCCATGCAGCCTTATCTGTTAACAGAAGAGATGTATCACCTGCAAAACAGTTTTCTTCTTTTCATAGCGGAGAAATAAACATTTCGCTATTATTCGTACCGCCCCGATCTTTTGGATCGGGGCTTATTTAAATCATTTTTAACCAGTAATTACAATTTATGAGGCCAGTTATTCTTTTCCTGCTTGTGATTCTATTCACTAATCCAATGCAGGGACAACTGTATATTGGTGCGGGCGCTCAGGTACACATGCGGGGCAACACGCAACTAACCTTACAGGATATGAACCTGCTGAATAATGGAATTTTCTTCCCGGGATCCGGTGCTGTTTCATTCACGGGAAATAACAGTTCCGGCATCGGTGGAACACAAACGACCGTATTCCATCTCCTGGAAATAAACAAACCGAATGGCGGTACGGTACTGATGCAGGTGCCGGCTGAAGTACTTAATACAGTCAGCTTCACAGCGGGCAATCTTAACCTGAATGGAAATACTTTAAACCTGGGTACAACCGGAAGCCTGCTGGGTGAAAAGGAAAGCAGCCGCATAGTTGGCAGTAATGGCGGGCATGTTTTATTCAGCAGCATCCTCAATAACCCCAATGCGACAAACCCGGCAAACCTTGGCCTGGTTATCAGCACAGCACAGAACCTGGGTACTGTTCTGATCAGACGTGGCCACCAGTCGCAGGTAAATAATTACGGCACGGGCAATTCCATTCTTCGTTATTATGATATCGTACCAGTGAGCCCGGCCCCTTTCAGCGCCACGTTCCGTATCAATTACTTCGACGGGGAATTGAACGGCATCAATGAGAATGGGTTGGTATTCTGGAACAGTTTGGATACTGTTCATTGGAGAAACGAAGACTTCACTTCAGGTAATATTAATATCAATTATATAGAAAAGACGGGTATTAGCTCTTTTGGAAGATGGACATTATCCAGCAGCAATAATGCATTACCGGTAAAATTCACTTTGTTCAACCTGAAGTGTGAGGGAGGTAAAGCAATCGTAACCTGGAAAACAGCGCAGGAACAAAACAGCAGCCACTATAACATTGAAAAAAGTACGGATGGCATTAATTGGATTGTTATCGGGAGTGTGTCCGCAGCCGGGTACAGCAATACCGAAAAAAGTTATCTGCTGGTGGATAATAATCCCATAGAAAAAAGTTACTACCGAATTGCCCAGTATGATATGGACAGAAGGGTTACCTATTCAAACATTCTCAAATCATCCTGCACTATGAAGGAATTCTTTACCGTATGGCCGAATCCGTTTACCGACAGGCTCGTTATTAATCTTGGTGCAGACAGGCAATCCCTGGCAACAATAAAAATTTTCGACAGCAAAGGGGCATTGATAAAAACACAGGAGGCAGCGATCCTTAATGGCATAAACCAGCTAACGGTCAACACCCAGGCCTTACCCGCCGGAGCTTATATTCTTTCGGCAGTATGGCACAACGGGCAGGAAAAAAGAACAGTACAAGTAATAAAGCAATAATCGCTAAACAGGTTTTGTATCGATCCACTGGTCCCGGTACTCTTCATTCCATTCAAACTTATAACGTTTGTGGCTCCAGAGATACATATCGGGTTGTTTTCGGATGGCATCTTCTATATAATCCCGGTACATGAGCGTTAGCTCGCCGGGTTTTAATAAAGAAGCATCTTTACAAACCAGGGTAAGACTGGTATCGTATCTGCCCCTTGCGGTTTTAAAGGCCCTGCCAAAAACAACGGGGCATTTTTTCAGTCTTGCATTCTTTTCCGGGCCGGTAACAAAGGGCGTTGGTTTGTTAAAAAAGTTCAGCCAGTAACTGGCGCCTGCAAAAGCCGGTTTTTGATCGGCCACCAGTGCCAGGCAATGTGTTTTACGGGCCCAGGCAACAAAAGCCCTTTTTACATCGGTGGCCGGCATCAGCACGGTTCCGTATTTTGCCCGAAGCCTGTAAAATAATTTATCAACCGGCTTACTGCTGATGGGCATGTATACCACGGCCAGCGGTTGTTTCAAATGAATGGACCAATGCAGGTTGATCCATTCCCAGTTGAACTGGTGACAGGCATGCATCTGGCAGCTTATGTCTTCTTTTGCCAGTTGATCAAAGATGGAGAAATCTGTTTTGCAATGTTTGTCGTAAAAATCTTTTGATACCGAAAGGCATTTTATTGTTTCAATGAACGAGTCGGTGAAGTTGCGGTGAAACTTCCGGGCAATAGCGGATCTTTCTGCCGTTGTTTTTTCCGGGAATGCAATGGCAATGTTGCCTTCAATTATTTTACGGCGATACCCAAAAACACGGAAAAGAAAAAAACTGATGATATCACTCAGCACATAAAGCGCCCGAAGGGGCAGCAAGGACAGGAGAAAGAGAGGTCCGTAAATAATATAATACATGATGCCTGCTTATAAAACGATACGGCCAAAGATACAAAGGAGTAAAAATATACAGAAGAGGGGATCTGGGAGAAATGCTTACAGTGGGTAAGCCTCATTGCTATGTGTGTTTAACTACGCCCTTGTTGCATTATCTATCCACTGGTCTTTATATTCTTCTTTATAGTCCCATTTCCAGCGGCGGTGTGTCCATAAATAATTATGTGGTTCTTCCCTGATCACTTCCTCTAAAAAATCCCGGTAGGCCCCGGTTATTTCGCCCAAACTGGTAGAGGCCCCGTTTTCGGTACAAAGTTTACACTCCAGTACATAATGACCCCGCTTTACGATCCGGCTTCTGACAAAAACGATGGCGGTATCGTTCTTTATACCTCCTACTTCGGGGCCGGTGATAAAAGGCGCCGGCTTGCTGAAAAAGTGCTGCCAGTAAGCCGATGAGGGATTACCCGGGTTTTGATCGGCGGCTAAAAAAAAGGCAAAGCGTTTACCGAATATCTCTTCTCTTTTCTCCCGGAATTCAGGTGCTTTAATAAACCGGGTGCCGTAGCGCTGTCTTATTTTCAGGAACAGTTTTTCCATCGCTTTATTTTTGATCGGCATATAGATGGCAAAGGAAGGAATATCAGTAATGGCTTTCGACATATATAAACTGCCCCACTCCCAGTTGAACTGGTGGCCGGCATGAAGCTGTATGTTCTTTCCCTTTTTGATGATGTCGCTGATCATCGAAAAATCTCCCTGGCATCTTTTCTCAAACGCCCTGTCGCTCATGGAGATCGTTTTTATTATTTCCATGAAGGTGTCGGTGAGGTTACGGTATGTCCGCTTTGCGATCTTCTTAAGTTCGTCATCCGGTTTTCCAGGAAAGGCTATTCTGAGATTCCCCATCACAACTTTCTTTCGATACCCAAAAACATGGTAAAGAAAAAAGCAGATGAGGTCGCTGATAAGATAAAGGACCGCAAACGGCAGCAGGGAAATCAGGTAGAGAAATCCGTAAATCACATAATACATGATATTGAATTTTTAAAGCGGTTAGCGATCGTACGGGTGGTGAAGGTAACCACTTAAATTGAATACCTGTAACTATTGGGTATTTCCTATTTTGAACCACATAGAACATAGTACACATGCGAATAGGCCAAAGTCCATATGACCCCTATGTTCTCTTCTGTGTCTATGTGGTTCAGGTTTGAAACCAGGACACTACCAACTATTGCTTCCGTATGAGAGGAATCAAAAATAAATTACTACAGAACAATGTTCTGCACCCGTTCTGATTTGCCGGGATAATCGGTATTAAAGTGAAGGCCCCTGCTCTCCTGCCTGAACTCTGCACACTTAACGATCAGGTAGGCAACGGTTATCATATTACGCAGTTCGCAGAGTTGAGGAGATACGATGGTTCTTTGATAAAGTGATTCTGTTTCTTCGTACAAAAGATCGAGGCGTTTCATGGCACGGCTCAGCCTTTCGTTATTGCGAACAATGCCCACATAGTCGCTCATCAGTAATTTCATTTCCTTAACACTCTGCGTTATCAATATCATTTCTTTGGGAACATTGGTGCCATCCGCCTTCCAGTCGGGAATATTGTCCCGGAATGAAACTTCATCAATGTTTTTTACTGCATCCAGGTAACTGCGGTGTGCAAACACCATGGCTTCCAGCAGGCTGTTGCTGGCAAGGCGGTTGGCACCATGCAGGCCTGTACTGGCGCATTCGCCGGCTGCATACAGGTTATTAATGGATGTTCGTCCGTACTCGTCTGTTTTAATACCCCCGCAACTGTAATGCGCTGCCGGGGTAACGGGTATCATATTCTTGGTGATATCAATACCGATGCTCAGGCATTTTTCATAAATGTTTGGAAAATGCTCGGTGAATTTTTCTTTGCTGAAATGCCTGCAGTCTAAAAAAACATTTTCGGTACCGGCTACTTTCATTTCATTATCTATCGCCCTGGCTACAATATCCCTTGGTGCCAGGTCTTTCCGTTTATCGTACTTTTCCATGAATGCTTCACCGGCATGATTACGAAGTATGCCGCCATCACCTCTTACCGCTTCGGTTATTAAAAAATTTTGTCCCCGTATGCCCGGCTCATACAAAGCCGTTGGATGAAACTGGATGAATTCCATATTCTCAATCCGTCCTTTTGCCCGGTAAACCATGGCAACCCCATCCCCTGTTGCAATGGCAGGATTGGTGGTTGAACGATATACCTGTCCATTACCTCCTGTGGCAAGCAAGGTGATCTTTGAAAGTATTTTTTCAATTTTATTGGTAGCCAGGTTTAAAACATATACACCGTAACATTCAATATCGGGTGTTGATTTGGTAACAAGATAGCCGAGATGATGCTGGGTAATGATATCGATCACAAAACAATGGCTGATGAGGTTTATGTTGGGCTGTTTTGCAATGGCGGCCAGCAAGGCCCTTTCCATTTCTTTGCCGGTAACATCTTTGTGGTGCAGGATACGGAATTCGCTGTGGCCTCCTTCTTTGCCTAATTTATAATCGCCGTCGCTTTCTTTATCAAACATGGCGCCCCATTCAATGATCTCTTCAATCCGTTGAACGCCTTCTTTTACCACAATCTCAACCACTTCCTTATTGCAAAGCCCATCGCCGGCAATGAGGGTATCTTCAATATGCTTTTCAAAACTGTCGTGGCTGGTGTCCATTACTCCGGCAATGCCGCCCTGGGCATACTTGGTATTGGTTTCATCGCTTTGCGCTTTAGTGAGAACGGTTACCGTTTTACCCGGGCAATGCTGCGCTACTTTTAATGCGTAGGTAAGCCCGGCTATTCCACTGCCAATTACAAGAAAGTCTGTTTGCATACCCCTATCCCCTAAAGGGGAATTATTTGTATTTGATTATAAATATTGTTTAAAAAAACCTCCAGGTAAACGAACTCCGGTTTCTCCTTCCCTTCGACTAACGTTCAGGATTGGTGGAGGGGGCTTCTATCCAGGCCTCATTTTCTTTTAATAAACTGATAAGTTCATCAACGGCTACTTCACTATTCACATTTCTTTTCACCACTTCCTTGCCACGGTATAAGGTGATCTTTCCGGGGCCGCTGCCCACATAACCAAAATCGGCATCGGCCATTTCGCCCGGGCCGTTTACGATGCAACCCATGATGGCGATCTTCACTCCTTTCAAATGATTGGTAATCGCCCGGATCTTTGCCGTGGTTTCCTGCAGGTCGAACAAGGTACGGCCACAACTGGGACAACTGATGTATTCTGTTTTGGAAATTCTTGTACGTGCCGCCTGCAGTATTGAAAAAGCAGTGTTATTGGTGAACTGGTAAATATCTTTCACTTCTAAATAAGTACGGCCCCCTGCTTTTATATTTTCCATCTGTGCCCTGCTGTTATATCCCAGGCAAATGCCGTCGCCAAATCCATCTAAAAAAAGTCCGCCGGTTTCTGTGGCAAAATGTATCAGGTGCTCATCGGGTGTTTGTCCGCCGCTGTCGGTGATCAATACCACCGGGTTTTTAATGCCCCGTACCTGTAGTTCCATGAACATCCGCCGTATGCTTTGCAATGCATTTGTATTGGTACTGCTTAAGCAGAACACGGCTTTTGTATCATTGCCCAGTTCATCCAGGTAACTGAAGTCATTTACAGGCGTACCGTCGTTAAAACAATCTATCATTACAAAATTCAGCAGATCGCTTTGAACGGCTGCTTCTGCATATCCTTTATCAGAAAAGATGGGAAAATATTTTTGTTTATCGGTTGCTTCCTGCCAGGTGGCCGGGTAAACGATCACTTTCAACGTACCGGGCATGTCAAATGAAATGAGCTGGTGCCCGGTAAAAATATAATCGGCAGCGCTGTCGCTGATATGCCATTTATCTGTTGCTTCATTATAAGTATATCCAACACTCCGAAGATGTTCATGGGTGATCCTGTCGATCTTGCTCAGGTCGGCGATCACCACGGGTACATGCTTTGCTCCCATATTACCCACTTCAAATGTTTCCCTGCGCCTGTATTCAAAAGGCGAGTAAGGGAGTCTTTCTATAGAAGCTGTAAGACCGTTGGTCGTTGATCGTTGACCGTTGGAAGTATATCGCTTCACGATGTCATTGCAAACGGGTATTTCCAGTTCCGGGTCTTCGGTGAGTGAAACACGAATGGTATCGCCGATTCCGTCTTCCAGCAAAGTACCGATACCAATGGCTGATTTTATTCTTCCGTCTTCGCCATCGCCAGCTTCGGTAACACCCAGGTGCAGGGGATAACATTCACCAAACTCTTCTATCATATGTTTGATCAAAAGACGGTATGCCTGCACCATTACCAGCGGGTTACTGCTCTTCATGCTCAGCATAATATTATGGTAGTCTTCTGAACGGGCGATGCGTAAAAACTCCATGGCGCTTTCCACCATACCGATGGCTGTGTCGCCATAACGGCTCATGATGCGGTCGCTCAGACTTCCATGATTGGTGCCGATACGCATGGCAGTGCCATGTTCTTTACAGATCTTCACGAGTGGCGTAAAACGTTCTCTTATCCGCTCTATCTCTTCAGCATATTCGGCATCGGTATATTCTATCTGTTCAAATTTTTTCTTATCAACATAATTGCCGGGGTTCACCCTTACTTTCTCAACGATCCTTGCCGCTATCTCGGCAGCATTGGGTGTAAAGTGTATATCGGCTACCAGGGGTGTATGGTATCCCCTCTTTCTCAGTTCGTTTTTGATGTTCAGTAAATTTTCTGCTTCTTTTTTTGAAGGGGCGGTAATGCGAACCAGTTCGGCACCGGCTTCAATGCAGCGTATGGATTGCTCTACGGTGGCCATGGTATCCATGGTATCGGTAGTGGTCATGGTTTGTACCCGTATGGGGTGGCCATTGCCCAATAAAAGATCGCCAACTTTTACCTCTCTTGTTTTGAGGCGTTTGTATGATGTAAGGGATTCACAATAAAACTGCATGCTGTAGTTATTCCTGCAAAAATAGTGATAATAAGAGAGCTTTTGTTATTGGTCAGACGAGGATTTCAGACCATGGTTACCAGTCTTTTTCGGGCTTACCAACCGACCCGGTATTTACCCTTCTTAATTTATCCTGGAGATTTTTTTCCTGCTGTAATAAAGCCTTTAATTTTTCTTCGGCATCCTGTTTGGTAAGTTTAGATGGTTGTGGCTTGGGTGGCTGGTTCTGTTCCTGCGGTTTTTGTTTTTCCTGTTCTTTTTTCTTTTGATCTTCTTTGGGTTTCTTTTTTTCCTTGTTATCCTTATTGTCCTTTTTCTGTTCCTGTTGTTTCAGTTGCTGCAGGGCCTTTTGCAGGTTTTGCCTGGCGTCGTCATCCTGCGGATCCAGCTTGAGGGCATTTTTGTACGCTTCAATGCACTCGGGTAATTTTTTTCCATTTTGCAGCACTACGCCTTTATTATAAAAGGCCTTTGCCTTATCGGCCGCAGATGCTGTATTAGAAAGGGCTTTATCGTAGGCCGACACCGCTTCATCGGTTTTACTGTTCTTATAAAGCGCATTCCCCAGGTTATATTGGGCAACCGGGTCAGCCGGTTTTTTTTCGATGGCCTTCTGGTAGCTGGCAGCTGCATTTTCGTATTCCTTTTTTTCATAGGCCTCATTCCCCTTTTTTACCAGGGCTTTTTCATTCTGCGCAAAAGAACCCGATGGGATCAATGAATAAAGAACAATGAGTAAAGAAGTGAGGCCTGCTTTTCCTTTTGTTACCGATAATCTCCGGCTGGTAAGTGTTTTTGTTTCAGAAAGAAAAAATTCAACGAGTAATAATATAAGTGCTGCGGCAAGAAAATAAGGGAAGTAGTTCATGTAATTCACCTGCGAGTCTTCCGTGATCGTTCGCTGGTCCATGTTTTCCAGCTGCGATTCCAGCTTACTTACAAGGTCATCGGTATTGGTAAATAACTGGTAAGTACCCTTCCCTTCTACTGCGATCTTTTTCAGTTCTTCTTCATTGAGTTTACTTATAACGATATTGCCGGCATTATCTTTTTTGGGCTGGTTTGTGAGTTCGTCCATGAACGTGGCGCCTTGCGGAGAACCAATACCCACTGTATTGATGATGATGCCGTTCTCTGCCATTTGACTGGCCGTTTGTATGGCCCCTTCATCATGATCTTCCCCATCACTTATCAGCACAACGGCCTTGTATTTTTTTTCCTTCGGGTTAAAGGAAGCGTAACACATTTTCAAGGCATCAACTATCACCGTTCCCTGGGTAGGTACTACATCCGTATTGGCAGCGGCCAGGTACATTTTTGCTGCGCCGTGATCGCTGGTCAACGGCATTTGCAGGTAGGCCCTGCCGGCAAAGAGCACAATACCGATCCGGTCGTTACTGAGTTTATCAATGAGTTTTGTAACAGATTGTTTGGCACGTTCCAGCCGGTTTGGTTTTACATCATTGGCCAGCATGCTTTTACTTACATCCAGGGCTATCATGATGTCGATGCCGCTTCGGTTCACTTTTTCCACGCCACCGGGCCTTCGCAGGTTAGCCAGTGCTAAAACGCCGAGAACAAATACAAATGCAATGAGAACGAATTTTACCGCATAGCGCTGCGGTGAATAGTTTTTAATGAGCTCTTTCACCAATCGTTCGTCGCCGATCTTTTTGATCGTTCTTTTCTTCCACCGGAGAACAAAATAGTACAGCAATACCAGCAGCGGAATGGCGGCCAGGAGTAAAAGATACGAGGTATGCTGAAAGCGTAGCATTTGTGGCAAATTAATAAAGGGCCGGTTAAGGGAAGTGTTAAATTGAGGTTCTCTTTATCACTCAGCTATTTCTTTCCTTCAAAAAAACCATATTGTTTAAGGATCGCCCGGGTGATATTCATCCGCACCGTTTGCATATCAATTTCCCGGGCGGGCGCTTTGATGAATGTTACAAAGAAATAAACATGGTTATTCTCTTCGATCCATCCAGTCATCCAACCCAGGGCATTGCCGTCTTCACCAAAACCCCAGCCGGTCTTATAACTCAATTTATATGCCGTATTGTTCTCCTGCAGCATTACATCCTTCACCTGCTGGTGAACGCTTTTACGAAAAGGCAGCTGATCAAAGTATAACCGCTTAACCAATCCGAGTTGCTCATCGGGAGATATTTTCAGTTTGCCATTCAGCCAAAACGAATCAACAGGACCGCTGATATTCTTATTCCCATAGCCAATACTGTCTATCCATTGCTGCATGCTGTCTTTTCCAATGCGCCGGGCCACTTCCTGGTAATAAGGTACGGCACTTGCTTTGAAGGCTTCGGTCATATTCATATCCTTATTCCAGCCTGTTGCGGTATCGCCGTTCGGGTAAAACCGGGTCTTTCCGTCCCATTTTATCTGCATATTCTCGTCTAAGATCACGCCCGTTTGTAAACCGATCAATGAATTCACAATTTTAAAGGTGGATGCCGGGGAAAACCGCATGGTATCGAGTTTCATATTGTAAACCGTTATTTCGCCCGTGGCATTGTCGAGCATGGTAAAGCATCCGTCCACTTTATTTTCGTCGAAATATTTTTTCAGGCTATCGTCGTTCTTTGCTTTGTTAACCGTGCAGGATGAAAAAAGCAAAAAGCAAAAGGCAAAAGGCAAAAAGATTTTACGATCGTTAGGCATTAGCGGAATTTTATTACTTGGTTTTAAGATGTACAGCGGTTGCTTCAAGTGCTTTGTAAAATTTCTGCCCGAACCTGCGCACCAGTGATTCTTTTAAAAAAACATAAACGGGCACTTTCAGTTTTTTACCCAGGGTGCAGGCGGCTTTGCAGTTATCTTCCCGGGGCTCGTAGTTCACATATATATTATCGCTGTGTTTACTGGTTTTTACAATAACCGGGAAGAGGTGACAGCTGATGGGTTTTTTCCATTTTACCTTTCCATCTAAATAAGCCTGTTCAATACCGCATTTAACGATACCCTGCTCATCTTTGATGCCGTACACACAAACCTTGCTTTCGATGGTTGGGGTAACCCAGCCGAATTCTTTATCGTATACATACCTTCCCTGGCGCTCCAGTTCTTTTTTGCTTTCTTCATTCAGGTAAGGCAGAACCGTATCGTATACTTCATTTATTTTATCCAGTTCTTCTTTTGCTAACGGGGCACCGGCATCGCCGTCCACGCAGCAGGCGCCCTTGCATTTGCTGAGGTCGCAAACAAACTGTTCTTTAATTATTTCGTCGCTGACGAGGATGTTATCTATGGCGATCATAAGGCTGCAAAAATAGTGAAAGCAGGGGGTTTATATCCTGAAAATGACCGGGACAGGGGTTATTTATTTGTCCAGTGGAAGGTATTGATGAGGTGATCAATATCTTTTTGTAAAAAATCCTGAACAGGCTTCAATGAATCCGCATTGGGTGTTACATCAAAGTACAGGGCGCCGCGGAAGAAGTTCTTTGTAGTATCGCTCATAAAGAACTGTTTTGCCGTGGCTGCATTTCCACCCACCCGGAAGAATACGCCCGTTATTCCGTTTTGTGTACGAAACAGGCTGTCTTTGATAGAAGAAGCAACCACTTCGTTTTTACTGGTGAGTTTAAACGCATCGTTCACCATATAATCGAATACATTCAGGCCCGCAGAGTCTTTATAAGAACCATCGGCTTGTTTTATTTTATAGGTCGATCGTCCGCCAATGGCTTTATAGCTCAAAAATATCCTTGCTCCAAAACGGGGGAAATCTATATTCACCCAATAAGGGTTCAGTGTATCCCGGTCGAAGTAGGTGCTGTCTTTTACGATCTTTGCATACACCGGGTATTCGAAACCATAAGGGAATCCCTGCTCTTCAAATTTTACATATTCCCGCTGGGGAAAGTCAATTTTAAAGTATCCTTTTTTCTTAGACGTATAGGGCGCATTGCAGGCTATCAATACTAACAGGAATGGAATGATGATACCGGCTGCAGGAAATTTGTTTGTCATTGTACTGTTTTCTCAGGATTCGGGAGTTGGTTCTTTGATACTGATCTTTACTTTATCTATGCGGTTCTTGTTAATTTCCAGCGGAATAAAAGTATACTCACCGCTTACCACTTCTTCATTCACCTGTGGAAATTCGCCGGCGATCTCCAGTACCAATCCAGCCAGCGAGTCACTGTCGCCCCGCAGGGTATCAAAACTGTCTGCCGGCAGCTTCATTGCTTTACACACATCATTGATCATCGTTCTTCCTTCAAAGATATAATTATGATCATCGATCTTCCGGTTACTGCTTTCTTCGTCGTCAAATTCATCTTTTATTTCGCCAATGATCTCTTCCATTACGTCTTCCAGTGTAACAATACCGGATGTACCGCCAAATTCATCCACTACAATGGCAAAGTGCATCCGCCGGTTACGGAATTCCTGCAACAGGTCTTCTATCAGTTTTTGTTCGTGTACAAAATAAGGCTGACGTACCAGCTGGTGCCAGTCAAAATTTTCTCCTTCTCCCAAATGAGGCAGCATGTCTTTGGTATGCAGCATCCCCGCCACTTCATCCAGTGTGCT
>DAOQRQ010000030.1:0-14957 GCA_035355815.1 Ferruginibacter sp.
TCGGATTCATATCCGCCAGCCGGCGGACGGCAGTTCAAGTCTGCTCCCCGATACAAAGCCTTGCAATACTGAACCTGGTGAAGTATGAAAGGCTTTTATTTTTCCAATTCCGCTTGTACCAGTTCTTTATAACTGCGGCCAATGGGCAGTTGCTTATTATTTATCTCCACCTCTGTTGCGGTAAAAGCATCAATCTTGTCTTTTGCCACAATGAACGACCGGTGAATGCGGAGAAAATTATTTTTCGATAACAATTCTTCCACCTGTCCTAACTGGAACTTGGTAATGATGGTCTTGTCTTTGGTCACTACCCGGATGTATTCTTTCAGGCTTTCTATGTACAGGATCTCGTTCAGTAAAACCTTCACCTTTTTTTTACTTACGTTGAAAAAAAGGAATTCATTTTCCGGCCGTGTAAATTCATTTATTACGGTAACGGAAGAAGCAGTATTGCTGAGTTTATTCACAGCCTGTAAAAAACGGCTGAATTCAACAGGCTTCAGCAGGTAATCCAGCACGTTGTGTTCATATCCCTGTAAGGCATATTCATGATAGGCCGTAGTAACGATCACCTGTGGTTTGTTTTGTAATGTCTTTAAAAAATCAAGTCCCTTTAATTTGGGCAGATGAATATCCAGGAACATCAGGTCGATCTTTTCCTTTTGCAGCACTTCCATGGCATATAGTGCATCGGTACAAATTCCTTTCAGGTTTAAAAAGGGTACCTGCTTCACATAATCCTGCAGCACCTCTGCAGCCAATGGCTCATCTTCTACTATGATGCAGTTATACTGTTGCATGTTTTGCCAGGTTGATCTTCAAAGATACCATAAACCGGTTGCCGGCGCTTTCAATTTCAAGCTGGTGGCCGGGGTATAATAATTCCAGTTGCCGGCGGATATTATTGAGCCCGATATGCGCTGGTATTATACTTGCCGGGTCTTCGCTTTTGGAATTTTCAATACAGAACTCAAGCTGTTGCTGCCGCAAAACCAACCGGATGCTGATATACGAATCAAAACGGCTTTCGCTGGCGCCGTGTTTAAAGGCATTCTCTACAAAGGGAAGCAGGATCAGCGGGGCAATGAGCTGGCTCTCATCATCAATAGACCTGTTGAAACCCAGTTTTAATTTTTCATTGTACCGGATCCTTTCCAGTTCTATATAATCATCCAGTACCTGCACTTCATCTTTTATGTGAATGAATTGTTTCTGTGATTCATACAGCATGAAGCGAAGCAGTTTTGAAAGTTTCATTACCACGTCGGCCGTGTCGTCCGATTTTTTGCGGGCAAGGGCATAAATATTATTCAGCGTATTAAAAAGAAAATGCGGGTTGGTTTGCGCTTTTAAGAACTGCAGTTCGGTTTCCAGTTTCTTTTTTATGATCTCCTGCTCTGTTTCCTTTTGCCGGATGTTTGAACGGACCAGTTTGATGGTAAGCGCCAGGCTGCTTACAAAAAGCAGAATGAATAAAGAGGATAGAATACTGGAGAAATTAAGCGCCTGCGAAAGGCTGCTGTTTATTTTATAGATCCTTTCGATCACCAGGAACTGTTTTACCGGCATAAATGCTGCCAGGCTTAAAAGGAATACAGTGAAGCCGGCTAAAGAGGTTTTTAAAATGTTCCATTGCTTTGCCAGGTATTTGTTGCTGATATAGAACAACGCATATACCATCGGCACTTTTACGATCAGCAAAACAAGTTGGGCAGTAAATAACGTTGTTAATACTGAGAAAGCAAAACTGCCCGGGGTACCGCCCAGGTCGGTGCCGATATTCTGCGAGGTTTTAAACAGCAAATAACAAAACCAGAAACTGATATGTAGCAGGATCCTTTTCTGCATGGGTGGAATGATCCGTGATTTTTGTGAGGTAAATGTCTGTGATTTGGCCAGCATATTTTTCCTAAAAATAAGAACGGCACTTTTAATGGTATGAACTGCCGTTTTTAAACTATGAATGTCAACTGTCTTCACAAACTGTTTTCTATATATTTACTGCCGTTGTTGGTTGAATAACGATTTTACCTGTACAGGATGCCATTAGTTTTAATGTACAATTCGCAACCATGCAACGATCATTGTTCCTTATTTTATTATTCCAGTCCCTTACTGCTTCGGCACAACAGAAAATTGATTTAAGCCATCCACCGGCAATCCCACAGTTGTTTGCCCCGGGCATCATCAGTACCGGCCTGGGCGAAAGGGACTTCGCCATTTCGCCCGATGGAACAGCGATATTATACACCCTGCAATCGCCGCAGGGAATGTTTCAAACCATACTTGAAATAAAGAAACAACCGGATGGAAGCTGGAGCAAACCGGCTATTGCTTCATTCGCAGGAAAGTACAGCGACCTGGAGCCGGCTTTTTCTGCCGATGGCAAAAAACTTTTTTTTTCTTCCAACCGGCCGCTTAGCGGAACTGAAATAAAAGACTTTGATATATGGGTGGTGGAGAAAGAGAACGGCAAATGGGGCGAGCCTAAGAATATTGGTGCGCCGGTGAATACAGCAGAAGATGAATTTTATCCTTCTGTGGCCAAAAATGGTAACCTGTATTTTACCGCTGCGTATAAAAATGCAGTGGGTAAAGAAGATATCTATATAGCGCAATGGCAAAACGACAGGTACAACGAGCCTGTTCCGCTTGATACAGCGGTTAATTCAAAAACATACGAGTTCAATGCCTTTGTTTCACCCGAAGAAGATTACGTCATCTTCACTTCCTACGGAAGAAAAGATGATAAGGGCAGGGGAGACCTGTACATGAGTATAAAAGATGCAGCAGGAAAATGGCAGCCTGCAAAAAATTTAGCATCTCTCAATTCCGAAAAACTAGACTATTGCCCTTTTGTAAGTTTTGATAAGAAGAGCCTGTTTTTTACCAGTGAAAGAATCAACCTGAAAAAAGCGTACCCGGATAAACCTGTTAAAGTGGATGAACTTATCAGGTCATTTACGTCTCCGCAAAATGGAGGAGGAGATATTTATTGGGTGAGTTTTGAGTCTATACTGTCATCAAGTTACGCTGAACAGGTACCGGGTGTTCAATTGAAGTCATATAATTATACAGATACCACTAAGGTGCAGATGCTGAAATTAGCCAGTGATATAGCAGGAAATAGTACTACTACATTTGATAAAGTGAAGAAGGTGATCGGGTGGACCAATAAAAATTTCACCTGGACTTTTACCGATTATCAGAAACGAACCGTTAAGGAGATCATTTGCAGGCAGGGAGGAAACTGCAACGAACAGGCGTTGGTAGTAAGGACGTTACTTAAAGAACTGGATGTTAAAACAAGAAGAACGTCTGAAGTAAATATTCAGCCGGTGAATCCCGAAAGACAGAAAGATGCGGAGAAAAGAATAACTGAGATCGGCAACCGGGGCTCTGTATTCGGCTACCAGCATAATGATCATGTGTGGATCGAATTCTATGATGAGGAGAAACAACAATGGATACCGGCCGATCCTACACTTGGATTGATAGGCCTGGAGAACTGGTTGAGATCAAGAATAGGATTTGAGCCGAGGATAAACCATGCCATCATTGCTTCGGCCGATATGCTGGTACCCATCGCAGTGTTTGCCCTCAATCCTGATGGTACGATAGCAGAGAACCGTTCAGAATATTATCTTATTCGGTCATTTAACCAGGTGTATAAAGATCAGCTGGAGAAGCTGCCGGCATGGAAACAATGGAAAGAGTCAATAGAATTCATACAGGCAAAAAGCAGGGATGCATTTGAAGGAAAAGAAAACCTGCACCGGTATACAGGTAAGATAGGAGAGCTGAAAACGATTTATGAAAAGCTTAAAGATCAATATTCCAAAACCATAAAATAAAACAGGTATGAAAGCAATGCCAATAATGATCGGTCTCCTGGCCTTATTCAGCTGTAACCGGCAGAAAGAGAATAACCCTCAAGAAATGAAACAACAGATCATACAGGCGGATAAAGCCATGAGTGAACAGGCTGCAAAGGACGGCTTCAATAACAGCATACTGGCTTATGCCGACAGTAATATCGTAAAGCTGGAGGACGGAAGATTTCCCATCACCGGTAAAATAGCTTTTGCAGCTTCATTTAATAAAGACAATGATGTTAAAACAATTTCCTGGAACCCGGTGAATGCAGAAGTAGCCGGGTCGGGCGAGTTGGGATACACCTGGGGCAACTGGAAATTCATTGCAAAGGATACGGTGTTTTATGGAAATTATTTTACGGTATGGAAGAAACAACAGGACGGGAACTGGAAAGTGGTCCTGGATGGCGGAAATAACACGCCTAAGCCGGGCAATTAAAAGTAAACAGCCATGAATAACAGGATAACTATAACTTTTGTGATCTTATTTGGGGCGATTCAATCCTGCCTGGCACAGCAGGGCATGCCGGATGTATATTCTTTGTCGGCTCCATTTGAGAATCAAAGGAAACCGAAGGTAATGATCCTGGGTACCTTTCATTTTAATGACGGTGGAAACGATGCTTATAAGCCGCGGTATTCTGTAAACATTAAATCTCCAGAAAGACAGGCAGAAGTAAAAGAACTTGTTCAGCTCCTGGCAAAATTCAAGCCTACCAAAGTTGCTATTGAAAGTATGCCGCATCGGCAAAAATTCCATGATTCGTTATATACTGAATTTATCAACAAGCGGTATGAGCCGGGCGAAAATGAGATCTACCAGCTATGTTACAGGCTGGCGGCGGCGATGGGGCATAAGAAATTATACAATATAGACGCACCGGCGAGGGGATTTGAAGCTGAAATAAATACGGATAGTTTTGCGGTCGCTAATCACCAGGAGCAATACCTTGACAGTACCTACCTGAAGATGTTTTTTTCCTTATATGCAAAAGATGATTCTCTCAAATCTGTTTTACCATTGCGGGTAACACTGGCTTATCAAAACAACCCCGAAAGACTGCAATTGGGATTGGGGCATTACCTGGTTGCGGATTTTAAAGTTGGCACCAATGGTTATTACCCCGGCGCCGATGGCTCCACGTACTGGTGGAACCGTAACCTGCGTATATTCTCCAACATATTGCGCCTGGCTGCAGAGTCCAAAGACGAAAGAATTCTTGTAATGATCGGCGCCGGGCACCTGCAAATACTCCGGTTGCTGGCATTGGCCTGCCCGGAGATAGAGTTTGTAGATGCGTACGATTATTTAATTCATGAGCCGTTAAAATAGCAAACTAAAATCAGCAGTCATGAAAACAATACACAAACAGGCCGTTTCGGTCATAGGGATAATAGCGAGCCTCCTTTTTCTGAACGTTTCAGCAGGGTCCTGCAGAAAGGCAGAAAAAACAAGTCCGCCCGAAATACCCGTAAGTGATTCTGCCAAAAGCATTCTTTTTGTCGGGAACAGCCTTACTTATACGAATGACCTGCCCGCTATCCTGACCCGGATCGGGAGAGACAGTGGGATAACGATCAAAACAGTCACACTCGCTTATCCCAATTATGCCTTGGAAGATCACTGGAACGATGGTGAAATGCAGAAACTCATCGCATCGGGGAAATATGATTTTGTTGTTGTGCAGCAGGGGCCTTCATCACAGGCCGATGGCCGGGCTATGCTGATGGATTACGGGGCAAGAATAAAAGCCCTGTGTAAACAGCACAATGCCAAACTGGCTTTTTACATGGTTTGGCCGGCAATGACAAACTTTCACACGTTTGATGGCGTGATAAAAAATTACAGCGATGCCGCAGCAGCCACCAATTCGCTTTTGTGCCCGGTGGGACAGGTATGGAAAAATTATTTCCTGGCTACGGGCGACTATTCCTATTATGGTCCGGATGAATTTCATCCGTCACAAAAGGGAAGTGAGAGTGCTGCCTGGATAATATTTCAAACACTGTTCAAATAAAAGAGCACGGGTTAAGTGTATAAAATATGAATAGAAAACCGGCAGGCAATAATTTATTCCGGTCAATCAGTTTGATCTTTTTAGTGCCGGGCGTGATATGCTGCAGTTGTAAAGGCCGGCAGGAAAAGAAAATTCAATCCGCAGAACAGGTTATTGCTGCTTCATTGCTTGCAGTGGGAACTAAGGAAAACAGGGAAAGTATAAGCACTATAATTTCTTTAGCTGACTGTGTGTCACCGCAGGGCAGCTATACCACAGAAGTTCATACGGCGGCCGGGGGATACACTTACTTTAAACAGCTGTATAGTTATAAGCCAGCCGTATTTGAAGCAATCGTTTACAACAGGGCATCTGGTGTTGAAACGGGGAACCCGGTTAAGCAACTCAACGGCGATGCAATATATACGATCAGGGGCCATGCGTTTGTGAATACGATATTGGAAGTGGATCAGCGCTTTCACGATTTTCAGCAACCGGAAATGGTGACCGCAGACAGCATGCGGTCATACCGGCTGAAAGCAAAAGATGAATTGGATCATCCCTGTTATTTGTTCTTTGATGAAACAACGAATTTGTTTACTGCATTGCAGATCCAGGACCCCGCTAATGAAAAGGAGGTCATCATTATCAGATTCTCAGGCTGGAAAAGGGTGCAGGAATTACAGGTGCCACACCGAATTGAAATTAACCAGGGAGATAAAGTATTCACGTTTGATCTCACCAGGATCGTTTTTAATGATCCTGGCTTTCAGAAAAAAAAGTATAAATGAAAAACAGTAACCGGATGAGGTATTATTTCCTGCTTCTTGTTGCAATTGTATTTTTTGCAGGCTGCAACAGCAAAGCAGACCTGGGAAAGGAAACAAAAAGATTACTGGCCTTGCACCAGGAACAGCAGGATGCACACCTGCACAAAGATGCGAAACAATTTGTTGAACAGTTTGCTGATAAGATGCTATCGGTAAACCGAGGAAGGATCTCTGTAACGGTAAAGGATTCGGCATTAAAAAGATTTCAAAATTATTTCGCCCAGGTGCAATTCAGTAAATGGGAAGACGCAACCCCGCCCGTTGTTGAATTTTCTGCAGACGCATCAATGGCATATATGGTGGTGGATAAACTGGTAGTGATCATGTATAAGAATGAAGAGAATAAAACGATGGAAGAAACCACCCGTTTTGCCTGGGTGTCTGTTTTTAAAAAGCAGGCTGATGGTGAGTGGAAGATCGTTTGCAATATCTCCACCAATGAGCCGGAAATAAAAAAACCGGTGCGTTGATCTATGGAACAGGAAATAAGAAAACATATCCACAATATCCTGGCGGAAGTAGCTAACCGGAAAAGATCGATCTGGAAAAAGACCGCCGAAATATTTGTGGAGATGCTGATCATTGTTTTTGCTGTTTCTTTTGCCGTTTTCCTGGAGCGCCGGCGGGAACATAACCACGAACAAAAGGAGGTGAAGGAATTCCTGCTGGGCCTAAAAACGGATCTGGCGGCTGATATAGATGAAATGAAAGGAGATACGGCATACGGGTATAACCAGCAGCAGCAGTCGTTACTATATTTTGCCAGGGCAAAAAAACTTTTAGCCGATTCGGTACGGTTGAACCAGAACGTGCTTTTGTCAGAAACACACCTGCTCATCAACAGCGGCCGGTATGAAGGATTTAAAGCAAGCGGCAAAATGAACACCATTGAGAACATGGAATTACGGAACAGCATACTGGACCTGTACCAGGAAAAACTTATCGGGCTTACCAATGCTACGGCAAGACACCTTTCTGTTAAAAGAGAAATGAACAAACGGATAATAACATTGCGGAAAAACACCGGCACCAGGAGAGATAACCTGCCTGCCGTAATGAGCAACGACGAGATCAGGAATTACTGCATTATGTTAAGCGATGCCCGTGATATCATGCGTTATTACCGGATGTCGATCGCTCTTTCAAAAAAGATCATTGAGCTGATCAGCAGTGAATACCCAGGGCAATGATCATTTATTGAATATGAGTAAAACAATAAGATTGATTATGAAAAGAACCCTCCAGCTGTTGGTATTACTGACAGTAACAGCTTTACTGTTAATTCAATGTAATGTTTTGTGGTTGCCCCCAAAAAAATACCAGCTAAAAAGCCAGGTAACGTTACAGCCGCCCGTAATGACACTGGGGGAATATACTTCTACCGGGCTTATCAATACCCATCCAAGACCATATATATATATCATAGAAAGTAAAAAAACAAAAGGGTCTGTAATGGTTTTCGGGGCTGAGCATACGTTTGACCCGGGGCATAAGCAATTTCCTGTAATGAAAGAGAGCTGGGATACGTTTAACCCTACTATTGCGATGGTTGAAGGAAACCTGGATCTTATACTTACCTGGTTCTTTAACCCGGTAAAGGCGTCAGGCGAAGGTGGCTACACACAAAAAATGGCAAGATCAAAAGGGATAAAGCTATATTCCTGGGAGGCAGGCCTTGACGCCGAGATGGATTATGTATTGGAAAAATTTGACCCGGCGCACATAGCGGTCTTTTATTGCCTCCGGCCTTATCAAAACAAATGGGGCCAGTTTTCAAAAAGCGAACAGGATAAAAAAATGGAGAATCTGATATCTGAGAGAACAAATTATAAAACGCTTAAAGGAGTTATCAATTCTGTTGAACAGGTGGATAGTTTATGGAAAGCAGACTTTCCGGACCTGCCAGGCTGGCGCACTTATAAGCACCCGGAAAACGGATGGCCGGAGGGCAGGCTAAAGCAGATAGCTGCAGAAACCAATATGGTAAGGGATGTGAACATGTGCCGGGCAATTATAGAATTGGTGAGTAAAGGGGAGCGTGTTTTTATAAGCATGGGCTCAAGCCATGCGCCCAGGATAGAAAGAACGCTAAAAGAAATGATTCAATGAAATAACAGCCAAAGATATAAAACGGCTTCTCTCTATTGAGTTTGACAGTATCCCTGGAAAACTGATCTATTAATAATTGGTTATGAAATATTTTATTCTCTGTGTTTTACTGATAGTATATCAATTTTCATTTGGCCAGCTGATGAGTAAGCGTCATGTGCCCGGACAGCCTTATATAAAGTATGTCATACGTGAAAATCCGGGTAGGGATTCAATAACTTTCTACTTGTCAGAATTCTCATCAGCATCAACTCTTCCTTTACTGGTGTATGTTCAGGGCTCGGGTAATTCATCGCTTTTTTCAAAAGGCAATGGCGATGGTATTAATCCAACATCCGGCCATATCACCTGGGCTTACGAAGCAAAGGATAAAGCCAGATTACTGATCATTGAAAAACCGGGCGTAAATTACCTGGACCAGGTAGAGGATAATAATGAATTCGATAAAAAATTTTCGCTCGAAAACTGGACAGACAGAATTGAACAAGTCATTCGTTTTGTAATTAAAAATGAAAACACTGATACTGCTAAGATCATGATCGCCGGGCATTCGGAGGGAGGGCTGGTAGCAGCAAGGGTAGCTAAACAAATGCATAAGCTGATTTCAAATGTAGCTGTCCTGGCAGGAGAAGGGCCGTCACAGTTATACAGTTTATACAGCTTTGCAGCATCCGGGATATTTTTTAATGCGGCGGGTTTTACCAATAAGGAAAGAATTGATTCATTAACCCGTACCTGGAAAAATATTTTATCAGACCCATCTTCAACCAGTAAAAAATTCTGGGGATTTACTTACCTGCGCTGGTCCTCATTTCTTAAAACATCCGTTTGCGAAGAATTGAACGGTTATACCGGTAAAATATTTATTCTCCAGGGAGATGCAGACAAAAATGTTTTACCTGAATCGGCAAGGATCCTATATATAACGCTTTTGTCAAAAGGAAAAAATGTTACGATGCAAATGATCCCGGGGGCAGATCACTCGTTCAACATTAATAACCACGTTGAAATAAGTGGATGGGAATTGATCATCCGGAAGTCAATAGAGTGGTTTCTGAAAAGATAAAATATTCTTAACAACAAAAAATAAGACAAATGAGCAGCTTACAAATCACTTCATTTCTTATGCTGGTATCGGTTTTTATGTGTTTCAATTCGGTTGCGCAATCAAAAACTGATACCATCCTGATCGATGCAGGCAAAGTGAATACGAAAGTTTTAAAACCTTCCGTTAACCGGTACCTCGTTTATTTTAAAATGGGTAAGGATTCGGCAAGGTCGAGGGCTCAATTCTGGACAAGGAATATTGCTTATGCCGATTACCAGGGTAAAGAAGCAATCATTATTACACAGGAATGGGAAGACCGGGATACCATAGTGCACAAAGTAAGATCGGTATGTGATAAGAGAACATTTGCACCGTTGTATCATCAGAGCTGGTGGAAACAAAGTGGTACGGGTGAATTTGATTTTATGAACAGATCTGCATCACTGAATGGTATTTCACTGACCGATGCGGACACCGCCAGGAACAGAAAGGGGCCCTGGGAAGCTTTTAAAAAAGCGATGGACCAGTATGTTTTAAACTGGCATCTCGACCTGGAAGTATTTCCTATCCTGCCATACAAAGAAGAAAAAACATTCCTGATCCCTTTTTATGATCCGGGATTTCCGGCACCCAGGAATGAAGCCTATACCGTTACAGGTACTGGTATACTGACCGGTTATAACGATCAGCAGATCGAATGCTGGTTATTGACGCATGAATCCAGGGGTTTTAAAGAGATTTTCTGGATCAGTAAAAAAACAAAGGAGGTGCTGAAGCTTGAGCAGGAGATCGGGAAAGACAAGTGGCGGTATAAGATCAAACTCGGGTTCAGTACCTGATTTTTTGGTTGGTTGAAAAAAACCTAACTTCACAGGTGAAACGATTGTGATAACTAACGCACAAATACAAGACCTGCTGAACGAAATAGCTTTGCACAACTGTGAGAAGTCGTACAAGAAACTTTTTATGGAAATGCATGAGAGTCTAACTGCTTTTGCCTATTCTATCGTAAAATCATCCGAAGATGCCGAAGAGATCGTTTCCGATTTTTTCATATCCATCTGGCAGCGCCGGGCCACTTTACGCTCAATAGAAAACCCCCGGTTATATTTTTTTGTAGGGGTAAAGAATGGTTCCTTAAATAAGCTTACGGCAAATGGCCGTAATAAGCTGCCAAACGACATCGAATGGGAAACCAGCCTCAACAGTGTTTTTTTCAACCCCGAAGAATTATTGCTTTCTGCCGAAGTGGTAAAAAAGATAATGGCGGCCGTTAATGAGCTGCCTGCAAGGTGCAAAACCGTCTTTAAACTGGTAAAAGAGGAGGGGCTCCGTTATGCCGAAGTGGCTAAACTGCTCGATATATCCGTAAAAACCGTTGAGGCCCAGATGGCTATCGCCTTGAGGCGTATAAAAACCCACAGCGAGTTCAAAAACCAGTTCCCCGAGCTTCATTCCCTGCTCACCCAAAAAAAGTAGCCTGCTCTTTAGGGGTAAGCCCTATATTTTATTGTCCTTGTTAATCGTAATCCTTGTTTGCTTAATGAAAGAAGAAAAATACTGGTTGTTAATTGCTAAAAAGATTACCGGCGAAGCATCGGCCGAGGAACTGTTGCAATTAGAGGAACTCCTTAATAATAATGAGGAATGGCAGGCCAATATGGAAACGCTCCAGGAATTCTGGAACTCCCGGCCGGTTAATACCAACACCGGTAATGGCCACAAAAGCAACGACGCCTACCTGGCGCATGTCAACAGGCTGAAAGAAAAGGCAGCCGACTTTGAAGCAGTGGTGGCCGAAACAGAAATTGCGTCTTCCCAATCCCCCTTTATAGAAAAAAAGCCCTTTTACAAACAGGTTGCTATATATGCAGTTGCTGCAACATTTGTAGCTGCCATTACCCTTCTTTATTTACTCTCCGGTAAGCAGGAGCACAAAAATCTTCCAATTGCATCTGTAAAACCCGCCAATGAAATATCGGTTGGTCATGGGTCAAGGTCAAGGATACAATTGCCAGATGGCTCCCAGGTGTGGATCAACTCAGGAAGTTCACTTACCTACGATAATTTTCTAAAGTCAAACATAAGAGAAGTTCAATTGAACGGCGAAGCCTATTTTGATGTGGTTAAGGATCCCGAACATCCTTTTATTGTTCATACTTCAGGAATAGATATTAAAGTACTTGGAACTGCCTTTAATGTGAAAGCATATCAATCAGAATCTACTATCGAAGCCACGCTGATACACGGTTCTATTGAAGTGATCAACAAAAACAGGCCCGGAACCCCCAAGATCATGCTTAAGCCGCATGAGAAGCTTGTTTATAGCAAATACCCCGTTTCAGATTCAAGGGATCAGCGGGCGGATGTAGTACCTGCAGAACCGGATGCCTATTCCATTACCATTAAACCATTGAGCAAGAATATTGCCGACAGCGATATCGTAGAAACGGCCTGGGTATATAATAAACTTTCGTTTGAAGACGAACGGTTTGAGGACCTGGCCTATAAAATGGAAAAATGGTATAACCTAAAGATCAATATTGAAAGCGAAAAGCTTAAGAATTATAAGGTCAGTGGTTCCTTCGTAAATGAAACGCCGGAAGAAGCATTGAAGGAATTGCAATTCCTGATGCCGTTCAGCTATTCCATCAGGGGCAACGAGGTAAAAATTATGAGAAAATAAAAACGGGAAATGTTGCAGCATTTCCCGGAAAATTATAACAATCAAATCCTATGTTCAAAAAGGACTTGCTTGTATTTTTTAACGACAAAACCAAAATTATGCAAAAAAGTGTACTTCAGGGCCAAAAAAAACGGCCAGGGACGCTTCTTAAAACACTGCTTGTTATGAAGCTTGCCATTATTATCCTTTTCGCTACAACTTTGCAGGTGAATGCTTACCCGGCCATGGGTCAGAAAGTAAGCCTGAACCTGAAGCAAACGGAGATCAGAAAGGTTTTGAAACTGATAGAAGACGATGGGTATTATCGTTTCCTGTTCAATTCAAAACTGAAAGCGTTGAAAAATAAAACAGATTTTTCAGTGCAGAATCTTTCTGTTTCCGAATCACTTGATAAACTGTTCAGCGGAAGCAATCTAACGTACAAACAACTGGAGAATAACGTAGTGGTTGTTTTTTCAACCAACGATGAGGAGAATGATAAAATAAAAGTGACGGGAAGAATTACCGGCGAGAACGGCGAAGCCATTGCCGGGGCATCGGTGCTGCAAAAAGGAACCGGTACCGGAACATTTGCAGACAACAATGGTGTGTACACCATCACCGTTGACAACGATGCCACCCTGGTGATCAGCAGCATCGGTTACGAAACACAGGAAGTAAAAGTAAGCAGCCGGTCGGTTATTGATATCCGCCTGCTGGCATCTGTGAAAAAATCAGAAGAAGTGGTGGTGATCGGTTATGGTACGGCCAGCAAAAGAGACCTTACCGGCAGTATTGCCAAAGTAAAAGGTGAAACACTGGCAGCACAACCGAATACGAATGCACTTTCATCTTTACAGAATAAAGTGGCAGGCCTTTCTATTGTAAACTCGGCCATCCCGGGTTCAACACCCGATATCAGGATCCGGGGTACTGTCAGTATCGGTACCATCCGCCCGGTATATATTGTAGATGGTATTTTCAACGACAATATAGATTTTGTAAACCCCAGCGAAATTGAAAGCATTGAAGTATTGAAAGATCCTTCATCATTAGCCATCTTTGGTATTAAAGGTGCCGCCGGTGCTATTTTGGTAACTACTAAAAAAGCAAAGGCCGGGCAGGTGAATATTAACTTCAATACCACGTATGGCGGTAAGAAATTAGTGGATAAGATAGAACTTGCCAACGGCGATGAATTCCGCAGCCTGGCAACTTTTGAAGCCAACAACCGGGTGTTTGATGACCCAAGCAATTTATCGTACCTGAGTTTTGTTAATAACGTGGGTGGCCCGGGCATGTCGGCTTTCCCTGGTAATACCGACTGGATTGATGCGGTTACCCGTACGGCAAAATTCAGTACAACCAATCTTAGTATTGATGGAAGCACCGAAAAGAACCGGTTCCATTTTGGTTTGGGATACAGTTATGATGAAGGGTTGGTTAAACATGTAAAGTACGAGCGCTTAACCATGAATATAAATGATGAGTTTAAGGTTAGCAGGCGTTTGAAAATAGGATTTGGTGTTATAGGGTCAAAAGAAAAACTGCCATATAACAGCGGCGCTCTGGAAAATGCAAGAAGGTCTTTACCTATTGTACCTTCAGACACCAAGCAATTCTACACCAAGAATCCTTACGGTGTTGATTCAGGTTATTATAACCTGTATTCAAATACACCCATCATACAAAACTCAGAAACAAATCCACTGGCAACACTGGAAAACAACTGGGATAAGAAGATCGACGATAAATACAGGCTGGTGGGCAATTTCTTTGTTGACCTGAATCTTACTAAAGACCTTAACTTCAGGGCTACCTGGTATGCCGATATGAGCTGGCGCAATAACAGGGAATACACCCCATTGTACGACTTGTACGACCCTACTGCTGCAACACCGGCTACTGCTATATTCCACAAGAATGCGCTTACTGCTGTAAGGCAGGACCTGCAAAACATGCGCAATTTTCAGCAGGATTATATAGCTACTTACAAAAAGAAACTGCGTGACCACTCGTTTACACTTACAGGAGGATTTACTACCTACTACCATTATTTTGAGCAGGTGAGTGGTACAGTGGCTCAGAAAACGCCGGGTGTAAATATCATCCCAAACAATAAAAGATTTTGGTACCTGAATTCTGGTTTTGGAGATAACAGAAGTATTATTGCCAACGCCACATTCCAGGACGAATATGCTACTGTATCTGGACTTGCACGGTTATTTTATAATTACAAGAACAAATACTACCTGACAGGAAGTTTCCGCAGGGATGGTTCCAGCCAGATCAACCGTGAGTATTCTAAAAAATTCCAGAGTTTCTGGGCAGTAGGTTTAGGATGGGAGATCAGCAGGGAAAAATTCATGGAGAATGTGAAGTTCGTAAACTTCCTCAAACTTAAAGGTTCTACCGGTGTATTGGGTAACTACA
>DAOQRQ010000031.1:0-14892 GCA_035355815.1 Ferruginibacter sp.
AAATAGTGGTTTGATCTGTAAATTTACATTACCCGTGCTAAAGCATGTTTCACATATAAAGATCTGTACCCTGCTGCTGGTATTTATACTGGCAGCAAAAAGCAATAGGTTGCAGGCACAGCAGCTTGGCATCAACGATACCATTACCGTAGAAGCCATTGTGTACAATGGCGATACCATCGAATCCAAAACCCTGGGTTATGTATTCCTTTATGCCAAATACCCGCCGGGAAAATCATCTCCGTATGCACAATACAACCGGTTGCGCAATGCCGTATATGTTTGTTACCCCTATGCTATAAAAGCGGGTGCTGTATTGAATGATATCAATAATCACCTGGAAGGCATTACCGATAAAGGAGAAAGAAGAAGATATATAAAGTCCAGAGAGAAGGAACTCAAGAAAGAGTTTTCCGATCCCCTTACCAACCTCTCCATTTACCAGGGAAAAGTGCTGATGAAACTGATCAACCGGGAATCGGGAAACAACTGCTACGAGATAATAAAAGAATACAAAGGCGGATTAACGGCCCGTTTCTATCAAACCGTTGCTTTCTTCTTCAGCAGCAACCTCAAACAGCCTTATGATGCAGCCGGCGAAGACATACAGATCGAACGATTTGTACAGGAAGTTTGCCGCAGCTATGGATACAACTATGTTCCCGGCGGACCCATTAAGCAGATGTAACCCGGGTCGGGACGCTCCAGCGGCCTGAACCCACCGGATCGGAACGCTCCAGCGGCCTGAATCCTCAATTTACTTAGCCACGGATAGCACGAATTTACACGAACATTGCACGCTGAGATTTGTGGTTATTGCTGTGTTATTCGTGGCCACACACTATTTCTTTGTCATTAATTCCTCACTTATGGCCTTTTACTGTTAATAACCCCACAATTGACGCAATTATCAACCTGATACTACAAGTTTAACGGTTAAATGAGCTAAATTGCATCCAGAAATTTTCCAGGCACTCATGAAGTTAGACTTACTCGCTTTTGGCGTACACCCCGATGATGTGGAACTGAGTTGTTCCGGAGTATTGCTGGTAGAAAAAAAGAACGGGAAAAAGACCGGAATTGTTGACCTCACACAAGGAGAACTTGGTACCAGGGGAACCGCTCAAACCCGTTTGCAGGAAGCCGCCGATGCCGCTATGATACTGGGTGTGGATATCAGGGAGAACCTGGGCATGGCCGATGGATTCTTTCAGAATGACGAAGCCCACCAACGGAAGATCATTTCGGCAATAAGGGCTTACCAGCCCGAAATAGTTCTTTGCAACGCCATTGAAGACCGCCATCCCGATCACGGCCGTTCTTCAAAACTGATACGGGATGCCGCCTTTCTTTCGGGCTTGATGAAGATCAGCACGGAACTCAACGGCAAACCTCAAACAGCCTGGCGGCCCAAGTATGTTTTTAGCTATATTCAGGACAGGATGCTGCAGCCCGATTTTGTGATTGATATATCGGAGGTATTTGAGCAAAAGATCGAGGCAATAAAAGCATACAAAACACAGTTTCATACAGGAGATGCAGAAGGGCCTGCAACCTATATATCCACACCCGATTTTTTAGACAGTGTGATCTACCGGCACAAGTGGTTCGGTAAAATGATCGGGGTGAAATATGCAGAAGGATTCATTTCAGAAAAAAAGATAGGGCTGAAAAACTTTGATGCCTTAATAAAACATAATACGTAAACATTAAATTCAATGACCACTACATCGGCCCCCAAATTCCTAAACAACAAGGGTTCTAATTTTCACCAGGAATTAAAAAAAAGGGTGAATGACTATTTTACCGAAACCAGGAAATCAATGACCGGCAACTTCGGGCTTTATTTCAAAGCCGTTCTATTCTGGTCTGTTTATGTGGCCCTGTATGTGCATGTACTCTTCTTTACGCCGCCCACCTGGCTGGCACTCCTCGAATGCCTGATGATGGGTGGATTAACCGCAGGAATAGGTTTTAATGTAATGCACGATGGCGGTCATGGCAGTTTCAGCAAAAGCAAATTCTGGAATTACATTGCGGCATTTTCAGTGAATGCCCTGGGCGCCAGCGCCATCATGTGGAACAACAAACACAACATCATTCATCATACCTACACCAATATCGACGGCGTGGATGATGACATTGAAATAAAACCCATGCTGCGCATGTGTACCACGCAGAAGAAATATTTCATTCATCGTTTTCAGCACATCTATGTATGGTTCCTCTACACCCTCCTGCTGCTTGTTTGGGTGTTTGAATCCGACTACCGTAAATATTTCAGCCGCAAAGTAGGAGTAGTGCCCATTAAAAAGATGAGCATCTTCGAACACTTTGCTTTCTGGATCGCCAAGATCGGGTATGCATTTATGATGATCGTTCTTCCCATTTATATGGTAGGCTTTCTGCCCTGGCTGGTTGGTTTTCTTATCATCGCCATGTCGGCAGGATTTATTTTAAGCATTGTTTTTCAACTGGCACATACCGTTGAAGAAACCGCTTTCCCGGTTCCTTCCGAAGACATCAATAAAATTGAGAACGAATGGGCCATCCACCAGGTAGAGACCACGGCAAACTTTGCGACCAGGAATAAACTCATTTCCTGGCTGGTAGGCGGATTGAATTTCCAGATAGAGCATCACCTCTTCCCGAAGATTTCTCACATCCACTACCCTGCCATCAGCAAGATCATTAAACAAACCTGCGAAGAGTACGGCATAAAATATATTGAATACCGCAAGATGCGGCATGCCATCGTTTCGCATGCATCGCATCTGAAACGTATGGGCAGAGCCTAAAGAATATCGAACAAGGAATGTTGAACGATGAAAGATATCTGACTTCGGCATTCCTTGTTCCTTATTCAGCATTTCTTATTCTTCAGAGCCTTTTTATTATTTACTTTTATAGTGCATAATAAAAAGGCTTTTTAATTTAACCAATAAACCAAATAAAATGTCTCCAAAAACATGGCTCGATAAACACACCGAATCCTTAACCGTTGGGCAACGGTTCGCTGATTCTGTAGCAGCCGGGATGGGCTCCTGGAAATTCATCATCTGGCAATCAGCCTTTGTAGTTATGTGGATGTTGCTGAATGTGGTAGGATACATACGCCAGTGGGACCCCTACCCGTTCATCCTGCTTAACCTCATCTTCTCTACCCAGGCAGCCTATGCTGCTCCCATCATCATGATGAGCCAGAACAGGCAGGGTGAACGTGACCGGATGCAGGCACAGGAAGATTACCAGACCAATTACGAAGCAAAACTTGAAATAGAAGCCCTGCAATTGCAACTGAATAAAATTGAAACGGAAAAATTAGACAAGATACTTGCCATGCTGGAAGAAATGAAAAAAAATAACCCTGCTTAAACCACAATATGCTCCGCTTCAGGCAGGGCAAGCACATAGAAAAACTATGTGCACACTGTCTCTCCTAAGTTTTATGTGTTCAGGGATTTTCTCATTATACCTCTACTTTCCGTAGATTTGCCGCTCAAATAAATCAAGATGAGCGAAGAAAAAAGCCTCAACTTCATTGAGGAAATTATTGAAGAAGACCTGAAGAACGGAAAATACAAAAGCATACTCACCCGCTTTCCACCGGAACCCAATGGTTACTTACACATCGGCCATGCCAAAAGCATCTGCCTCAATTTTGGTTTAGGCATTACCTACGGCGGCAAAACAAACCTCCGCTTCGACGATACCAACCCCGTTACCGAAGACACCGAATACGTTGAAAGCATTAAAGACGATATCCGCTGGCTTGGGTTCAGCTGGGCCAACGAATTTTACGCTTCTGATTATTTTGATACCTTATATACGTATGCCATAACACTCATCAAAAAAGGCCTTGCGTATGTGGACGATTCCACCGCCGAAGAAATTGCAGCGATGAAGGGCACACCCACCGAACCCGGTAAAGACAATCAATACCGCAGCAGAACCATCGAAGAGAACCTTACCCTCTTCACCGAAATGAAAGAAGGGAAATACAAGGATGGAGAAAAAGTGCTTCGGGCAAAGATCGACATGGCGCATACCAATATGCTGATGAGGGATCCCATCATCTACCGCATCAAGCATGCCCATCATCACCGCACTGGCGATACCTGGTGCATCTACCCCATGTATGATTTTGCACACGGGCAAAGCGACAGTATTGAGAACATCACGCATTCCATCTGCACACTGGAATTCATTCCCCACCGGGAACTGTACGACTGGCTGATAGAAAAGCTGGAGATATTCCCCTCACGCCAATACGAATTTGCCCGGCTGAACATGACCTATACAGTAATGAGCAAAAGAAAATTACTGCAACTGGTGAACGAAGGGCATGTGAACGGATGGGACGATCCCCGCATGCCAACGCTTTCTGCATTCCGCCGCAAAGGATATACCGCCGAAAGCATCCGTACCTTCTGCGACAAGATCGGCGTAGCCAAGCGGGAAAATTTTATCGACCTGAGCCTGCTTGAATTTTGCCTGCGGGAAGACCTGAACAAAAAAGCGAACCGGGTAATGGCCGTACTTGACCCGGTAAAACTCATCATCGACAATTATGAAGACGGTAAAACCGAAGAGATGACCAGCGAGAACGGGCCGGAAGAAAGCATGGGAAGCCGCCTGGTTCCCTTCAGCAAAGAACTGTGGATAGAACGGGAAGATTTTATGGAAGTGCCGGCAAAGAAATGGTTTCGCCTGGCGCCGGGCGCCATGGTACGCTTAAAGAGCGCCTACATTATAAAATGCGAAAGCTTTGTAAAAGACGGCGCCGGAAACATCACCGAAATACATTGCACGTATTTACCCGAAACAAAAAGCGGGCTCGATAACGGCAGCATCACGGTAAAAGGAACCATTCACTGGGTAAGTGCAGCCCATGCCCTTACTGCCGAAGTACGTTTGTACGACCGCCTCTTTACGTCTGAAAATCCATTGGCAGAAGAAGGCGATTTTAAAGATACCATCAACCCCAATTCTTTAGAGGTTATTCCCCATGCAATGGTGGAACCTTCGCTGAAGAACGCCACATTGGATAGCCGTTATCAATTCATCCGCAAAGGATATTTCTGCCTCGATAAAGATTCCACGGCTGATAAACCGGTATTCAACAGAACGGTTACATTAAAAGATGCCTGGGCAAAGGAAGTGAAGAAGAAATGAGAACTGTTTGTGGTTTGAAGTTTGATGTTGATGAGAGCTCCAAACTTCAAACCTCAAACCTCAAACCTTACCCTCCTTAAACTTCATACTCGGAAAAACCGCCGCCACCAGTATAACCACCGCAGCAAACAACATCAGGTAAATGCCATAGAGCCGTTGCGGACAATAATTGTTATAGCAGGAACCAAATAAAATATAACTCTTTACCGCATAGGCCATCGCCAGGCCGGCAATAAAAAGGTTGGCCCGCTTGGCCCACACTTTCGGCAGCAGCATAAATACCAATATCAATAACCCCATTGGCAGTAAAAATTTACCCGGCTTACCGTAGTGATTGCCGTAGGTATAAAAGCCGGTGAAGGTCTGGTTGATATCTGCATAATACCCCCAGGGCAAAAAGCAGGAGACAATCAACGCAATGCAGGCAGCAATGCCAAGCCAGTGAAGAAGTTTTAATAGCATGTTATAGATAATTGCTTGAACAGCAAAGTTACGTGCTGGAATGGTACCAGGTTGTTTTAAAACAAGCAGATCAGCCTGCCTGTAATACGAAATGTATAACAGCAGCTCTTTGATTTATAAGGACTCATTTTTTTGCAAGGGTCCGGTGAATAGCATAAATTTATGAGTTGGCGGCAAGTTAATGGCTACCCTTAAATTAAAGGAAGTATTTTTAAATCATTAAGAAGAAAAGTGGATAATAATATACAAGTTATTCGGCAAGCACATGAGGGAGATTTAAAATCGCTACAACTTTTTCTTATAGAAAATAAGCTGAGACCTTCTATTGTAATTAATGAAAATTCGCTTTATTATTATACCCAAATTGATGGGAAAATGATTGGCACAATTGGTGCCGAATTCAATCAGCATTATGCGCTCATTAGAGCGGCTGGAATAGCACAAGAATGGCGTAAGCAAGGTATTGCCCAAAATCTATTCCAAAAATTAACCACCGACTTAGAAAAGAAAGGTATTAAACATTTTTACTTATTCAGTCGCCAAGCATCAGAATTCTGGACTAAAATGGGGTTTACACAATGCTCCATTCAAGAGGTAGTTAACGTTTTATCCGACACACCTCAAGTGAAAGAATTTATTGCTGACAAAACGATATGGACAGATGTGGCATGGTATAAATCAACAAAATCCATTAAATAAAAAACCTGCCGCCAGCATAAGGTTTGCTGTTAGGGGCGGACGGAAGGGAACCAGGCATTACCCCCTGTTCAACTTTGGCTATTGGGTTGACCGTTTACTAATCGGTTTTACATTTAAAATAAAAATCCGTTTCTTTAATTGGTTTTGCAGCCGGGGCGGGTACAGCAACAATCCCCCACAGCAGCAAGCCCTGAACCTTATGCCCCATTACCGGAAGGCTCATTTTATCAACAGCGTTAATTTTTAACTGATCTTATTCAGGTAAAGTTTATGAATCGATTTTATTGTGAACAGTTTTGTTGTGAACAAAAAAAATGTTCACATAATTTGTGTTCACAACTATTAAACAAACCCTGTAAAAGCTGCTTTAGCCTAACGACGCCCCCTGGTTTGGCGTAATTTGAGCAGGCAGAACAACCTCCCGGCACCTGTAAACATCCAGCCATTGGTCACCTGTTTGACCGTTTTATCTAAGGTTTCCCCGGGTGATTTTAAAAATTCCGTTCCTTTACAGCACCCAGGCCGGGCACACGGGGGCAATTCCTGAGTTACGCAGGCCCGGATCTTGGCGAAATTTAAAATAACGATCATCATGAAACTAAGGATCACTACATTCATCCTGCTCATTTGTTCACTGGCTTATGGACAGACCTACAGATCCATTGTTTCAGAAGCAGAGGCACATTATAACAGCAAAGAATATAAAAAGTCTGTTGACAGGTATAAAGAAGCCTTTAAAATGGAACAGAAAAGTGGAAGCGATCTTTACAACGCAGCCTGTTCTGCCTCTTTACTTGGAGAGAACGAACTCGCTTTTGAATGGTTAAACCTTGCAGTAAAGAACGGCTGGGCAAATATCAACCATTTAAAAACCGATACAGACCTGGCGTCTTTACATAAAAGTGAGAAATGGAACAAGTTGTTGGATGAAATGCAGAAAGCTGCAGACAGGATAGAAGCAAATTATGATAAGCCTTTAAAAGCCAGGTTACTGGCAATTTATGAAGATGACCAAGTGATAAGGCAGCAATTTATTTCGGCACAAACAGAATTTGGACATGAAAGTAAACAGGTGGACAGTTTGGGTAAGATCATGATGTACAAGGATAGTTTGAACTTAATAGCAGTAACCAAAATATTGGATACGTATGGCTGGGTAGGTGCCGACAAAGTAGGCGGCCAGGCTAACCAAACGCTTTTTCTGGTTATACAGCATGCCGACCTGGAAACCCAACAGAAATATTTACCAATGATGAGAGAAGCCGTTAAGAATAAGAAAGCCAGCAGCAGTGCGTTGGCTTTGCTGGAAGACCGGGTTGCGTTGGGAGAAGGCAAGCGGCAGATCTATGGAAGCCAGATCGGCTACGATAAAGAAACAAAGAAGAGCTTTGTTTTACCCCTTGAAGACCCGGTGAATGTAGATATACGCAGGGCAACCGTTGGACTTGGCCCGCTTTCGGACTATGTAAAACGCTGGAACATTACCTGGAATGCGGAAGAATACAAAAAACAGCTTCCTGAAATTGAAGCAAAATTAAAAAATGAAAAATAAACTTCTGTCAGCATCGGCTTAGGTAATAGGTGCCTGAGTAAAAAATGCTCACCCCCGCAGCAATCAATCGAAAAAAGACTCTCCAGGGTAAATCAGCAGAAATAACGATGCTAAAGAAATATACAATTCCCCGGTATCTTTACCAGGCAGAAAAAACTGCAACGATCAAACAACTACATGTCAACCACAACAGCCATTAAAAAGATCAGCGCAGGAGGAAGGCTTGCCGCCATGCTGCTGGATCATTTCTTTATGACCATGATCGGGATGCTCTTTTTCATCCCGGGCATCATCTCCGATTTTTCCAATGCCTTTAAAGTATCACACGAGCAGGCAAGCCCGGATATCATGGGCGGCTCCTGGGCTTATTTAGGCATACTGGGTTTTGCCCTTTATTTCTGTAAAGACATCATCAATGGCCGCAGTATTGCCAAGCGGCTTTTGAAACTGCAGGTGGTGGATAATACAACCGGCGAAGTGGCCAGCCCCATGCAATGCTTTGTGCGCAATCTTTTTTGTATCATCTGGCCCATTGAAGTGGCCATCGCCCTTACCAATACCAGCAGGCGTCTGGGCGACCAGGTGGCTGGAACCAAACTGGTACCCTACGACCCTGCATTGGAGCAACCAAAATTCAATACCGGAAAAATAATGCTTCCACTGATCATCGCATATGGAATGATGTTGCTGTTGTTTCAGCTATTGCCAAAACCAGGAATAGCCGGGTCAAGCTATATAGAAACTTCTTATAACCAGCCGGCAAGTAAAGAGATGGAAAAAATACTGTCCGACAGCCTGGGGCAATACTTTACCCCCGATATACGGGTTTACGACACGGTGAAAAATTCGAAACTGAAATATGTTTCGGCCATACTAAGACTCAGTAAAAATTATATTGAAGAAGACAGCAGCTATCAACAACTTCACGCAACAACAACAAGGCTTATCTACTCAAAATTTCCAAAGGAGACCTGTACCGGAAAACTGAAATATATTTTCCAGCAGTCAGGGCATTTCCAGGGAAGGAATGTTCCCATAGGAACAGAAATAAAATGAAGAATTGGAGAAAGCCGGCACTAGATCAACTCCCCCACATGCTTATGAATATTGGCTGCCAGTTTATCGGTAGGCACATCATTGGCATCGCCGCCAAAAGGATCTTCTATTTCTTCGGCAATGATCTCCAGGCTTGCCAGCACATAAAAGATAAAAGCCACCACCGGCACGGAATAATAAGCCAGTGTAAAGGCAAAGCCAAAGGGCAGGCTCATCACGTAAAAGAAAATGAATTTTTTCAGGAACACACTGTACGAAAAAGGGATGGGCGTATTCTTGATGCGTTCGCAGGCGCCGCAGATATCGGTAAAAGAACTTAACTCGGGGTTGATGAATAGCAGTTGGGCATCACTGATCTTTTTATCCCGGTACAGGTCGTTGATATGTTCGGTCATCAGGGCCGCCACCTGGTTGGGTATGTGTTTATCGGCGTCAATGCGTTTGGCAAGATGAGCCACGCCATCGCCTTCAAATAATTCGATCCTTGTTTTCTCCCGCCGCAGGTGATTATGCAGTGCATAGGCATAGGCGGGAATTATTTTTCGGAAGAAACTCCTGTTCACTGCATCATCTTTGGGAAGTATGGCTGCCATCTTCACCGCCAGGTTACGGCTGTTATTCACCAGGCTGCCCCATAGTTTTCTTCCCTCCCACCAGCGGTCGTATGCGGTATTGGTGCGGAATACCAGCAGCATGGAAATGGCAAAGCCCAGCAGGCTGTGCATCACCGGAAGGTTCTTGATATATTCCTTATCGGCTAAATTCCACCACTTCACTTCTGCATAGGAAACAATACCGGTATATACGGCAATACCGATAACAAGCGGCAGCAGTTTACGGAAGGTATCGGCCTTATGAAAACGAAAGATAAAACTGAACCAGTCTTTGGGATTGTAATTGATCATACACAAAAGTAAAGGCATAATCCTTTACTACACGAACAGGATAAAAAAAATTACTGCTCCAGTATCTTAACTGCTTCTGCTATCCAGTCGGTACCCGGCTGTAATATCCTGTTTGGCTTAATGCCGGTATCGTCAATGCCCTGGCCCGCATCCAGGCGCCGGCTCCGCGTGGTGGCATAATGCAATGTATAAGGCATACAGGAAAAAGAAGCGTCACGCATGTTGGAATAATCCAGTGTGCCATCGGTGTTCTCTCCCATCAATATCACTTTGCTGCTTTGCATGGCATGAAGCAGGAACTGCTCGGTAGTGCTGGCACAACCCCGGTTGATGAGTACCGCTACTTTTTGGGGATAAGGCTGCTGCTTATAAGCCGAGTCGGTCTCATCATCAGCAATATTCACCAGCCTGCCTTTATTGTTTTCCATTTTTTCGATCATGGCCCTGATGGACTTCTTACTTTCTTCCGGTATATCCTCTTCGCCAAGTATTTTTTTCCAGCCGGCTATATTGTCTTCCGTTGCCAGTACATCCACCCCGATTGTTTTTACCGGACCGGTACTGATATAAGGGAGTATGGGTGTATACGCAAAGTCGGCGCCGCCGCCATTATCACGGAGATCAAGCACCAGGTTGGGTGTACTGTTCAGCGTTTCCTGGTTTGCTTTAAATAAAGAGTCGATCAGTTTATAGTTGGATGGATTGAAGTTTGATATTTTAATATAGAAAGTTTTACCGGATAGCTTTTTAGATGCCACGGGCTGGTAATTGCTCACGAACTTTTCTCTTTTGGTTCCCTCCCGCTGCCAGTCGCCGCCAATGCTGTTCTTTCCCAGGAAGAACCAGTCAACCTTGGGCATGTGGTTGCGCATGTACAAAATGCCTTTCATCAGGCTGTCGTTCACCAGTTTTCCTTCAAACTTCAGCATGCCTCTTTTCCAATGCGGAAGTTTTGAATCGATCAGCACACCCACATAATCATGCAGGGGCGTTTTATCCTTATACACCGCAATGGTATACACCGAATCGAAATTGAAATTATAAATGCCTTCATGGGTGGTGGACCGGCGAAGCGCTTCTATTTTTTCGGCGGGTATATTTACCAGCGGTCGGTTGCTGATGTACAGGGAATCGTATTTAGTGGCATCAAAGGCCGAACTTACCTGTATGTGATTGTCTTTGAAAATGTCGAGGTACCGGGAAATGATAAGCAGGCAATTCTCTTTAGCTGTTTTGCTGAACTGCTGCAATTCGCCGGCTTTTTTATCATATTCCTTTTTGCCAATGAACTTCAGCTTATCGCCAAAGCCGGCATAGTTGTGTTCCATGAACTGCTTTATGTGGAGGAATTCTTTTTCGCAATCGCAGGTTTGCGCTTGGGCATTGCTGCAAAGGAGGAGGAGCAGGAAGAGTTTGAGGAATCGCATGGCTGATCGTTATGTTTTTTTGAACGTTGTAAAGATAACAATACAGGCTTTTATTTATCGGAATTTCTATATAACCTGTAAAACGAAATGTCAGTCTGAACTTGTTGAAGTGTTTGAATAATTTATCCTCACACGTCTTCGACAAACCCAGACTGACAATACATTTAATTACCTGATCTCATTTATCCACTGGCTGGCAAATGCACGGGCTGCTTCCACGGCATCTTTGCCTGCACGAAAAGCCATCTTCCAGCGATTGTCCTTTCTTTCGTAGTCCTTATTCACAAAATACTTTTTGCCGTTCTTCTCCGTAAGCTGTGCAGCATAATCCACTCCTTCGGTAGCTTCCAGGAACAACTGCAGCCGAACCTTTACATAAAGCAGGTGGTTGGCGGGATACTTTGCTTCCCAGTCCTTCATACTATTCTCCCAGCTCTGCTGCGTCATCGTTTTCATGGATTCATAGTTCTGTGCCCATAGTTTAATGGTCTTGTTATTGGGATCTTCCGCCTCTTTTAAATTCTTTTTCGCTGCTTCCAGCACCTGCTCCATAATCTTCTGGGTTTGCGGTGTGGCTTTTTTCAAAGCGGCTTCCGAATTGGCTACATATTCCTTTGCCATCTTTATCATTTCAGTCCGCATCTCTTCGGCCGTTTGTATCTTTTGCGCCGGCGCCGGTTTATTGCTTTCTTTTAAAGCGGCATATTCTTTTTTGAATGCGTCGGAATTGGCGTATTGCTTAGCATACATGGCAATGTCTTTTACTACAGCAGCACGGTCGTTCACCAGTATGTTTTTCAGGTTGCGGATACCGTAATGATCCAGGTAACCGCCCAGCAGGCTGCTGGTTATTTTACTGTTGGCTTCCGCCTGGCTGATGCCGAGTTGTTTCAGAAAATCCTCCCTTAGCTTTTGAACCGTAAAAGAGAACAGGAACAGGCTCAGTATCACCAGTATCAAACCGGCGATGCAGATACGTAACCGGGCGATCATCTTGTTTAAAAGTCGCTTTCTCATTTTTTTAGTTTTAGATGTTTACCACCATTAGTTTAGAACCGGGCATCATTGTTGTTTCAGAAACGGAGGTTGTTTTTTTTACCGCTTCACTGGCCTCCGCTTTTTTTACGTCGATGAGTTCCTGTTTTTCAGGTTGTTTCTTTTTCATTTCCTGTTCTGCCCTGCTCATTTCTGTTAAAAAATACACGGGAAATGCCAGCATCAGTATGGCCAGTTGTATCCCGAATTTTACCTTTTTCATTGTTTAATTTTTTTATTGCGTTTATTGTTTTTGTTTTTGACGATGTAAAATTGCATCCAAATCCGCCGCTTAAAAAGCCCGCTGTGCATGAATTGAGGGGTTTGCCGCATGAACTGGGCGGGGGTGGATCCTCTTAACATTTCCTTATGAAAAATGCCGGTTTTTTACTTCCACATTCCAAAAAGGGCATGCCTGACCGCATGGCTGGTTTGCAAAACAGTTCATACAGGGATTCGCCCGGTTGGTGCCGCATAAGCACAGTTCATACAGCAATTATTACAATTAATACAAGGGTTGGGTATATTTGAAGTGGAAACCAAAAACAATTCCTTGCGGAGAATCTTATTCTTATTTACCGTCTTTGCACCGCTGCAGTTCCTGCTTGGCCAGGAGGCAAGGCAGTATTCTTTTACGCATTATTCGGTAAACAACGGCCTGGCGGCTTATAATACCGGCAATGCCATCCAGGATGACCAGGGCTATATTTGGATCGGAACGGTGAATGGACTGCAGCGTTTTGACGGAAGCCGTTTTCTTACGTTCCGTCACGATCCCAATGATAAAAACTCCCTGCCGGATAACAGCGTGTGGCAACTGCTCTACGATAAACAACATAACCTGTGGGTACTGCTGGCTGATGGGAGTATCGGCATTTTTGATACCCGGCGCTTTAGTTTTAAAAAAGCAAGCGTTATCACGATGTATGAAAAAAACCTGGGCGCCGCCAGGAGGCTGGTGGAAGGAAGCGACGGCAGGTTACTGCTCAGCTATACATTCCGGGAATTCCTTACCTACAACAAAATACGCAATGAGTTCTCCCCGGCTTATAACATTTTTATATTTCCGCCCAACTGGAATCCCACCGATATCGTGGATGATCCGATCGGGAAGCGCTGGATCCTTTCTTCCGATTCGGGGCTGGCCGTTTATAACAGAACTACCAAACAACTCAGTTACCGCAACCATAATGCAGGTAAAGAGCCCCTCATAGAAAAATTCGGCGATCTGCTTTATACAGGAAACTATAAAGTGGACAGTAAGGGAAGGCTTTGGTTCAAGACCTGGCCGCCGCTGGGTGGCTGCAGTATCTATTGTTTCGACCTGGTGAACGGCGTTACCGTGATTGATAAAGGATCGATCAATGAAGCCATCGGGCGCTATAATGAACCTGCCCGTATTTTTGAACAAAAAAACGGAACTCTCTGGATAACAGGCCTCCAGGTATTTGCAAAGTATAATGAAAAAGATAAAACATTCGTCCCGGTATATAATGGGTACCTCAACGACCGCAGCATTTCCTATGATGCCGTAAATCTTTTTGAAGACCGGGAACAAAATCTCTGGGTTACCACGTCAAACAATGGTCTTTATGTTTTTAATCCTTCTAAAGAACTGTTCACCAGCATTGGCCACCTGAGTAAGGTAACCAAAGAAAAAGGCAGCGGCGGCCCGGCTTCATTTATTTACCTGAAAAATGGCGACCTGCTTGTAGGTTATTGGGGCGATGGGTTATATCGCTACGATAAAGACATGCGGAACATCAACCTTAATATCAATGGCATTGTTGAAAAAAATGGCTGGTCGGCCTGGTCAATGATCCCGCTCAGGGACAGCAATACGATCTGCCTGGTAGGTCAGCCTGCCTTCATTGCATTTTTCGACCAGGCAAAGAATACGATGAAGAGATATGACCCGGCCATTTTTGAAACCCGGACCATACGCCAGGTGGTGCAGGATAAATTTGGCAACCTGTGGTTTGGTTCACATTCCCGGGGAGTGTATAAATGGTCGGCAACAAAGGGAGCAAAGAAATTTGAAGATGGATTGTATAAACTCAACAGCATACCCAATAACAAGATCTTAAAGATAATCACCGACAGCAAAGGATATGTCTGGATCGGATCTGAGGCCGCCGGCGTGTATAAAATAGATCCTTCCAACGACAGCATTGTTGAACACCTGACAGACCGGGGTCCGGCAAGCAAAAAACTGCTTGTAAACGGCGCCGACATACTGGAATACAACGACAGCCTGTTCATTATTGCCGGTGCCGGCCTGAATTTTTATAATACCAAAACAAATACCATCCGCCATTTCACTATCAACGACGGGCTCCCTTCCAATGTGGTGGTAAGCCTGCAGAAAGATAAAGCTGGTTATTTATGGATCGGTTTGGCAAACGGTCTCTGCCGGATGAATATCCAAAAAGGAACCTTCACCCAATACAACCGCAACGACGGCATTGCAAATGATAATTTTGATATCAGCACCGATTACCAGTTGCCCGACGGGCGAATGCTGTTTGGAAGTTCATCCGATTTTGTACTGTTCAACCCAATGGACGTTAGAACCACCGCA
>DAOQRQ010000032.1:0-14839 GCA_035355815.1 Ferruginibacter sp.
CCCGTATCCACACTTTATTATTGGGATTATTATCCTGTCCGTGGTTCTTGTAATAAAAATCAAGACGCAACTGGTTGCCCGAAATATAATTATTCAGGTTATAGGTCATCAGCATACTGTCGGTTGTTAAGGCTGCATTGTAAACAAACTGGTCTAACGTGACCGCCCTGCTTCCGCTGTGGGCAAAGCCGGTGTTCACAAAAGTGCGGGCCCTGCCTCTGACGGTATTGGTTTTAAAATCCACTTTATCAATACTATCAAGCCCGGTGGTATTTATATTATACTCTTTTGCAAGCGCTGTTTCAAAACCATCTGTTTGCGGAAGTGTAAGCAATGGATTTGCCAGGTTCTTTATGGTTACAGAAACGGTATCGTCAAGTACCTGTGTATCGCCTGCTTTCTTCACCCATGCTTTAATAATATATATACCTGCTGCCGAAAGATCGGCGGTGGCAGTGAATGTATATAACCGGGTAGCAAGTGCATTCACAGCAACCGAACTGCTTTCCATCACCGGCGCATTGCTGTTTACCTGGTAATACAGGTCGTAGTTACCGGATGATACCGCATTGTCGAGGTTCTTAATGGTAAATCGTACCTGCTCTGCTGCAGTTAATGCAGAAGAAGTGAGTTGCCTTCCGGTAACCGGGGCATTGATGGAAACTGCTTTAAAGTTGTTATCGAAATCCGACAAACTACAGCTGCCTGATGAAGGCGTTATCGTTCGGGAGATGGACCTTCTTCCATTGACCGTTCCGTTCTTTGCACTTACGCCAAACCAATATGCAGTGGAACTGTTCAGGCCCGGTACCAGATAAGTGAGAAGTGTTGTATTGCCGATGATGGCCATGGTATCTGCTTTCATCTGCCAGATATCGCACGAGGTGGCGCCTGCAACTGCCGACCAGTCCAGCTGAACAAAGCCCTCGCAGGGAACCGTGGGTGGTAAATTTACCGTTGGCTGGCCGATCACCACAAAATCATGATCGCTTTGATCGGTATAGCCGGATATGTTTCTGCTTACCCTGATGCGGTAATTATTACTGATCGTTGAGGGAACCGTCCAGTAATAGTGTCTTACGGAGTCTGGCACATTATCATTGATCAGGTTCCAGGATGTTCCATCAAAATATTCCAGCGTAAACGGGCTGGATTCATCGCCATAGGCCGTCCAGCGGATGGTTTCTATCTCTCCAGGAACAACAGTTTCTCCGCCAAACGGGTAGTCAACAGTAACGCCATTCATCTCCATGGAGTAAGTGAGTATGTATTCCTGCGGACCTTGTGGTAAACCGAAGGCGTTTACATTAAGATCATAATTTCCTGCAGCAGGGTTATCGATCACCACCTGTTCAATATTATTTATATGGTCGGCACCGGGTATGGCATCTGCATTTACATTCGCCGGTGCAGCATTTAATAGTAGTGGAAGATGGGTAACCGGCCCCGGTGCAGTAACCGTAAGATCCAGGTCATTGACCAGGGTACTGGCAGCATTGGGTGCGGCGGCAGGATCGGCCCAATACAACATTACTTTCAATCGTCTTACTCCTGCCGGAACAGCAATGGTATTGGTGGAAGGAGTGGCACTGCTTATAAAATACCGGTTGCCTTCCATCGCTTCTGCCGCCTTACGTGCATTGAGCATACCAAAACCAAATGTATAATCGGGTCCGGCATTGCCCAGGTCTTCGGCATTATTGCAAAGCAATGCTTTTATTAAAGAAGCCTTGGGTATTGCATTACCGTTTAATTTACGGTATTGTTCATTTAATATGGTAACAGCGCCGGCAACAACGGGGCCCGACATACTGGTACCGCTGTTAAACCCGTATGTATTGAATTGCCTGGTGGAATAAACATTAACACCATCTGCAACGATCTCGGGTTTTATTCTTCCGTCGTTAACAGGTCCACGGCTGCTGAAGCCGGCGATGGCATAAACAGAATCCATGGCGCCAACCGTTAAAACATTCTTGGCACACTGGTATCCCGATTTGATTGTAGCAAATGAGGTGGGGTATGGCGAACAGATGTATGAGCCATCATTACCCGCAGAAACAACATGCAATACCTGCTCATAGGTTTTCATCTGGTCATCGGTATAGTTACTGATCACATCATACAGACCGCTTCCTGCACAACTGTCATCTGCTGCCGTATACGAGTTGTTGGTGGCGATCATATTATAGTCTGTAACATAAGCAGGCGTATTGGTGATGATATCACTCAGGTATTGTCCAACAATGGTTGACCGGGGCGCCATTCCTTTATACTTGGGATTGAGTATTCCGCCTCCACCCACCGTACCGGCAACATGAATGCCGTGAAAACTTATCGGGAAGGGTACCCGGCTGATCACTCTTCCCATATAATCAATATGTGCAGTGGCCAGTTCAGAGTTATCGCCCACGCCAACAACAATGCCTTTACCGCTTAAGTTTCTTCCCGAAGGAGAGAGCAGGCTGCTTACGCCGTGAAGGGCGGTACTTTTATAATTCAACGGTTTGTCGGTCAGCGACTGCAAACTGATAAAACATACAAAAGGCAATGATGCAATGGCATTGATAGCTGTTTGCGTTGGCCTGATGAACAGCACATTATTGTTCGTGAATTTGGTAGTAACGATCTCGGCACCGGCTTTTTGCAACTCCTGCATCACCATCGTTCTGCTCAGCGATGCATAATAACTTACGGCGACAACCTTGTCGTCTTTTCCTTTATAAGAAAAAATGTCTTTCTCAATTTTATAAAACGAAGGAATGGTATTTACAGAAGTAATGGCATACCGCCCTGCTTCCGTGAAAGCAAAATCTTTTTTTACCGCAGCGAAGTAAGCATTGCCCGGTATATAGTCCAGCAATTGCACGCCCGCAGTTTTTAATGTTTGCTTTAATTCCGGCGAAGGCAGTTGTGAGAATTGCAGCAGTACATAATAATCGTTATTGAAAAAAGAAGCCTGCAGGTTGTTCTGCTGAAAATTCTGTCTTTGTATGTTATTGCCGGTAATAAAATTGCCTGCCCTGAAACGTACAGGCAGGTCATTATTTTGCGCCACTACCCTTGCCGGGCCGGTCAAAAAAAATGAGAGTAAAAAATATAAGCAGCTTTTTTTCATTTACCGGTATGCTATTGGATCTTCCTTAAAACGGGTGATGACAAAAAATATGTACAAAAACCATGATAAGACAAGGGGAATAACGGTTTTGCTGCCCCCCGTATTGCCGTTATGGCTATAATTTATACGTAACAGGTATTCAACCTATCTTTGCCGCCCGGATGAACCTGGAAATGCTGTTGAAGGAGTACGCAAATGACAGCCGCTGTTTTACCATAGCGGACCGGGTAACTGCGTCCAGTCCACAACAGATCCACCTATCCGGCCTGCATGGCAGCATTACTCCCTTTGTTGTTTCCACCGTTTTTAACCACCCTGCCACATCGCAGTTAAACCATGTGATCATTTTACGGGATGCCGAGGAAGCAGCCTATTTTCATAATACCCTGGAAAATATCTCCGGGGCCCTCAACCTGTTTTATTTTCCTTCCTCTTTCAAAAATAAGAAGAACTACCGGCTACTGAACCCCAGTCATGTAATGCTCCGGACAGAATGCCTCACCCGCTTTGCAAACCCATTGGGTGAGAACCGTGTTGGCGCCATCATCACCTATCCCGAAGCATTGTTTGAAAAAGTGGTGCTTCCAAAAACACTTTCGGCAAACATCATCTCCATTAAACAGGGCGATGAACTGGATACCAATGGTATTTACGAAAAGTTTGTAAGCTATGGTTTCAAACGAACCGACTTTGTATATGAACCCGGGCAGTTTGCCATACGGGGCGGTATACTGGATATTTATTCCTTCGGCAATGAAAAACCTTACCGGGTAGAGTTGTTTGGTAATGAAGTAGACAGCATCCGCATCTTTGATCCCGAAACGCAATTAAGCGAAAGAAAACTGCTGCAGGTGAATATCATACCAAATGTGGAGACACAGTTTGAAAGCGGCGAAAAAGTTTCATTGTGGGAATTTCTACCGGAAAATACGGTTGTATGGATGCAGGACTGGGAATTTATTAAAGACAGGATAGAAGAACAGGAAGAAGGGTTTAAGGTTTGGAGTTTGACGTTTGATGTTAGTAAAGAGCCTGATGAAACAGAAGACCTTACTGAGAAAAAAGAAGTGAGTACAGATGATTTTGTAACAGCGGCTATAATTGAAGAGCAGGTAAAACAAAGGCATATCGTTGAATTTGGAACGAAGGCTTACTTTGTTACACCCAACGACCAACGATCAACGATCAGCTTCTCTACCAAAGAACAACCCGCCTTCAACCGCCAATTCGACCTGCTGATAAAAAACCTGAAAGAATACGAGTCGAAGAAATACAGCATTTATCTTTTTGCCGATAATCCCAAACAGCTGGAGCGGCTGCATACCATTTTTGTTGACCTGAAAGCAGAGATCAATGTGATCCCTGTGCCGGTTTCCATTCACGAAGGATTTATTGATGATGACCTGAAGCTGGTTTGCTATACCGATCACCAGATATTTCAGCGATACCATAAATACCGGGTAAAACAGGCATTCAGCAAGAACAAGGCACTTACGCTGAAAATGCTGAGGGATCTGCAACCCGGCGATTATGTTACCCATATCGATCACGGTGTAGGTGTGTACAGCGGCTTACAGAAAATTGAGGCAAACGGAAAGATGCAGGAAGCCGTTCGCATTCAATACAAAGACGGCGACCTGTTGTATGTAAATATTTCTTCGCTTCATAAGATCAGCAAATACAGCGGTAAGGAAGGAACCATCCCGAAAATGAATAAGCTGGGCAGTGATGTATGGAACAAACTGAAGGACAAGACCAAGCGCCAGGTAAAAGACATTGCCACTGATCTGATAAAGCTCTATGCCCAACGCAAGGCACAGGAAGGTTTTGCCCACGGACCGGATAACTACATGCAAACCGAACTGGAAGCCAGCTTTATTTATGAAGACACGCCCGACCAGGCAAAAGCCACAGATGATGTAAAACGGGATATGGAAAAACCATCGCCGATGGACCGGCTGGTTTGTGGCGATGTTGGGTTCGGTAAAACCGAAATTGCCATCCGTGCCGCTTTTAAAAGCTGCTGCGATGGAAAGCAGGCTGCCGTATTGGTGCCCACTACCATTCTTGCTTACCAGCATTATAAAACATTTGGCGACCGGCTGAAAGACTTCCCGGTTACCGTTGATTTCATCAACCGTTTCAAATCGGCCAAACAGAAAAAAGAAACGCTGCAGAAAGTAGCTGAAGGAAAGATCGATATCATCATCGGCACCCATGCCCTGCTTAACAAAGAAGTAAAGTTCAAAGACCTTGGATTGATGGTGATAGACGAAGAACAGAAGTTTGGCGTAGCTGCAAAAGAAAAATTAAAGCAACTAAGAACAACGGTTGATTCATTGACCTTAACCGCCACTCCTATTCCACGAACCCTACAATTCAGTTTGATGGGGGCAAGAGACCTTAGCATCATCAATACCCCGCCGCCCAACCGGCAACCCATACAAACTGAAGTGATGGTATTTAATGAAGACGCCATCCGGGATATCATTTATTATGAAACCGAAAGGGGCGGGCAGGTTTTCTTTATACATAACCGGGTAAAGGGGCTGGGGGAAATGAAAAGCCTGATACAGGGCCTTTGCCCGGACCTGAGCATTGCCTACGCACACGGGCAAATGGAAGGCGATCAGCTGGAAGACACCATTCTCGACTTCATGGATAAAAAATACGATGTACTTGTTTGTACAAACATTGTAGAAAGCGGCGTGGACATTCCGAACGTGAACACCATCATCGTAAACAATGCCCACCAATTCGGGTTAAGTGACCTGCATCAATTAAGAGGAAGGGTTGGCCGCAGTAATAAAAAAGCATTTTGTTATTTGTTTGCGCCGCCGATGAGTACCTTACCTGTTGACAGTCGTAAGCGATTAAGTACGCTGGAACAATACAGCGAACTGGGCAGCGGTTTCCAGATAGCCATGCGTGACCTCGACATCCGTGGCGCCGGCAATATGCTCGGTGGAGAGCAAAGCGGTTTTATTGCCGAGATCGGTTTTGAAATGTACCAGAAGATACTGGATGAAGCTATCCGTGAATTGAAACGTTCCGAATTTAAAGACCTGTTCAAAGCAGAGATACAGCAGCAGGATGATTTTGTGACCGACTGCAGCATTGATACCGACCTGGAGATACTGATACCGGATAGTTACGTGGAGAGTATCACTGAAAGACTGAGTTTATATTCAAGGCTGGATAATTGTGAAACAGAAAACGACCTGCTTGCCTTTCATACCGAGATGACCGACCGCTTTGGCCCGGTACCCGAACAGGTGGAAGATCTTTTTACCACCGTGCGTTGCCGCAGGCTGGCTGTTGACCTTGGTTTTGAAAAAATGCTGCTGAAGAACGAAACGCTGCGGTGTTTTTTTGTAGGCAACCCTGATTCTCCTTATTTCCAAAGCGCCACCTTCAACGGCATCCTGCAATTTTTACAAACAGGTACCAATAAAGGAAAATTGAAACAGGTGGGTAAGAACGGGATCCTGGTCGTGCAGGATATAAAGACCATGAATGACCTCCATGAGTTTTTAGCCAGGATGATGAAAAGTATTTCTGCTTAAATTTGTTGATACCTGCAACAAAACATTTCATGAATAAAAAGCAACCGGGTTTATTTTCATTGGCCGTAATTGTTGCAGCCCTGGGTTTTTTTGTAGACGTATTCGACCTGTTGCTGTTCGGCATTGTCCGCAAACCCAGTCTGCGTGAACTGGGCCTCTCCGACGCAGAGATCTTAACCAAGGGCGAACTGCTCATCAGTATACAAATGATCGGTATGATGCTGGGCGGTATCTTGTGGGGAATACTCGGCGATAAAAAGGGAAGGCTGAAAGTATTGTTTGGCTCCATCTTATTGTACTCCCTTGCCAATATCATAAATGGTTTTGTTGAAACACTACCCCAATACATCATCATCCGTTTCATTGCCGGCTTTGGCCTGGCCGGGGAGTTAGGCGCCGGCATTACGTTAACCAGCGAGATATTACCCAAAGAAAAAAGAGGGCTGGCTGCCACCATCATTGCAACCACGGGTGTGTTGGGTGGCATAACGGCTGCCCTGCTTTACAAAACGATCGGCGATTGGCGCTTGCTGTATTTTATTGGAGGTGGTATGGGGCTTGTGTTATTGATCATGCGGATCGCCGTTGCAGAAAGCGGCATGTATCATTCCATAAAAAAGTCGCCGGTGCAGCTGGGAAATTTTTTAAAGTTCTTCACTTCCAAAGAACGGTTTTACCGGTATATGCGTGGCATTCTTATTGGCCTGCCCGTATGGTATATCATTGGAATGCTGGTATCTTTTGCCGACCAGTTTGGTAATAAAATGGGCGTTGCAAATATAAAACCGGGCGATGCACTCATGTACCAGTACATTGGATTGGGGTTAGGCGATATTTCTGCCGGCCTGTTAAGCAATTACTTAAAAAGCAGGAAGAAGGCATTGTTTATTTTTTATTGCATTGCCTGCTTTTTTATGATCCTGTTCTTTACACAACATAATTCTTCGCAGGAATATTTTTACTTCATCTGTGCCGGGCTGGGTTTTGGCGCCGGTATTTCTGTATTATATATCACCACTTCAGCGGAGCAATTCGGCACCAACTTAAGGGCATCTGCATCCATTTCAATAACCAATATGGTAAGGGGATTCACGCCATTGCTGATCTTATGTTTTACACAGCTGCGGAAAATAACGGACTATGTATCCGGGGCCTGGATACTGGGAATAGTGGTAATGCTTACCGGCTTTGCGGCATTATATTTTACAAAAGAAAGCTTTGGAAAAGACCTTGACTTTGTGGAAGAATGATCTTATTCTTTCTTCATCACAATTTTTTCATTCACATCTGCCATCACCTGTTTGCTGAAATCGTACAAAGCAGGGTAATCAGCCGCTTTGATCACCCTTTCTTTCATCTGCAATGAAGCAACCGATGTAAGTGTACGTGCATTGGCATCCCAGGTATAGGTGCAGGCATATTGTGCAAAGGGTTTGTTAACCGTCCTGTTCTTTGGGATATTTTCCAATGTATATCCTGTGGGGAATTTATAAACCGTGGTATCAGAAACCTGGTAGGGGCAGGTAAAATGATAATCACGCAGGCGGTTGCTGTTCTCCGGAATGTCTTCATTAAAAATGGGATAAAGCCTTGGTTCAAAAAAAAGTTTTGATCCGGCATTGAAGGAATATACTTTCTCGTATTCCATATCTGCTTTGAGCCAGTACGGGTTACTTATTTTATTGGCAGTACCCAGGCTGAATACGTCGGGTTGTTTCCAGGTTTTTTCTGTTAAAAAGAATTTTCGCTTTTCATCTTCCTTCATGTCGTGAAAACGCATCAGCAGTTCATCCCTGTCATCCCCGGTAAAATTGCATACTGTATTTACAAGTGCTCCTCCATCTGCATTCACTTCAATGACCGTTTTTATTGCTTCGGTATTTTTCTGGTATGTACTTACCGGCGTGTTCACCAATACACCTCCGTTGTCGGTAACCATCATGGCTTTCCGGTTCTCTGTCCATGGGCCCAGTTCAGCAAAAGGCAGGGTGCGGCTGGTACATTCCAGCCATATCGAATCTTTTTGTTGCGGGATGCAAAGGATCACATGATTGAAATAATTAGCCGGAAAATCTTCCAGCACATTTCGTGGCCGCATATCTCCCTGTATCACCACGATATTTGATCTTACTCCTACGGCATCCAATGCCGATCTGAGGTAATTACTCAATGCCTTGCAATCGCCGTATTTTTTATCATCTACAAAATTTGCCGGGAAGGGCCTTAACCCGCCAATACCCAGCTGAATGCTTACATAGCGCATGTTATTTTGTAAATAAGAATAAAGTACCTGTGCTTTTTCCCTGTCGGTAGAGGCGTTTTTAACCAGGCCCTGGTAAAACTGTTTTTTTTCCTCGGGCAGGTTTGTGGTTTTTACATAAAGGTCGTTCATCCAATTGCCCAGGTTTTTCCAGCTGGTCATATCACCTTCATAATCATCTAACTGAAATTTATTGGGAGCAATGAGTACGGTAGGCTCGTACAGGAAAGGCGAGCCGCTGTGTTTTTCAAGTTTATATGCTTTCAGATTCTGTACCTCCCAACGCAACAGGTCTTTAGTTCCGGAATGGGTAAGGCCGGGTTTGATGTCTGTGTTCAATAATTTATACCGAACACCCAGGTCGGCCGGTGCTTCCACTTCAAATACCGAATGCTGTACCGATTGCCAGGGCGAATGATAATCATAACCCGGCAGGCTGAATATGCCTTTGTATTTAATGCTGTATGTATATTCAACCGTGATGGGATACGATGGGGCCGTAACATCAAAGTAGGTTACCTTTCCTTCGGGCACCAGTCCATCGCCATAATTCTGTGCATTCATTTCCTTTTTGGAGTACGTGTTCTTTTTGTTTCCCAGCATATCGTATACCCTGATCTCCGCTTCATCCAGTGCATGAAATTTATCGGAGAACTGTATGAAAAAAAGAAACTTCTTTCCCTGCTCATTTAAAACGGTGATCACCCGCCGCACATCATACCAGGCCGTATTCTTATCTTTTATGCTCAGTTTTATGTTCTCTTCCCTGATCACTACATCGGCATCTTTCTTCAGCGAATCGGGTATGGTGAGGGCGGAATAAACGGTTGCCTGGGCTGCAGCAGCAACCACTGAAACACTCAAAACAAGCAGGCAGAATAATCTTTTCATACGGGCTTTATTTTTTCTTTAAAACGATCCGTTCATCAAGTATCATGTAAAGCTGCCGGAAGAATTCTTTTATATATGGATAACTTTCGGCTGCATAGCCCGATGCTTTGAAATCAATGGTAAGCCGGAACGAAAGAATACTGCCTTCAAGCTGCAGTACCCGGCTTAATATAATGCTGGTATCGGGCAGTATCATTTTTGTATTCTTGGGCAGTTCGCTCACCGTAAAATTATCGGGCAGGAACCAGGAACCAGTGACCACATACTTACGGGGATAATTGAAATCAATATCGGTTACCCGCTTTTCGTCAATGAACGGGTTCTTACCAAGGTTGGTAAACACATTATACGGCAAAAAATAATAATCGCCGCTCGATTGCATACTGCCGCTGAATTCTGCTTTTTGTTCCAGGGGCAGCAACTCGTCCTTTTCATTATTTACGGCCAGCGAATCGGCCTTGATGTTTATACCGTTGTTGTCTTCAAAGACCTCTTTGAGTTTTCCTTTCTGAAATTTCTGCATCCGTATATTCCGTGCATAGCCCGAACTGTTGGCGGTTACCTGGCCCGATAGTTTCCCGTCTTCGGCAACGGCACAGGAGAAAAATACGCTGTTCTCATATCTATCTTCACTGTCTAATTTCACCAGGCTTCCATTCGCTTTGTCTACCACCAGCCCATAGGTGTATAAAACATCATAAGGCACCAAATGAAAAGGATTATACTTATCTGCGGCATTCAGCACATAGGTATCTTCGCCATCCTGCACGTAAACCATCACACAATTGAACTGGCTTAAAAAGGGATAGAATGTGTTGATAGAACCATTCTCTTTTGTACTCACCAGCAACGGTTTTGCACTTATGCCTGCGTCGCGTAAAAGCCGTATCAGGATAAAATTAATATCCGTGACCGAACCATTCTTTTTATCCCATGCATCTTTTATCCCCTTATCGGAATAGATTCCGTATGATTCATCCCACTGCATATTTGTTTGTACATACCGGTAAACCGTTCTTATTCTTTCTTTGTTAGACGTGATCAGCGGAAGTTTCGCATCCAGGTCGGAAGTGCCCCGCAGGTTTTTTTTAATGGCCAGGCCAAAGTCTTCATCCTGCAGCAATTGTTCTGTTATCCGGGGCCAGGTGGTTTGAAAATCTTCGTTGTACGTAGGAGAAACTATTCTCGATAATTTGAATTGTACACGTTGTACATAATCTGTGGTACCTGCGCTGTATGGCTCTTCCCTCAACCCGGGTATATTACGCAGGATATACCATTTACCCGGATCGCCTGAATGTTTCTTTTGTTCTTCCAGTTTCTGGCGCAGGGTTGATTGCACTGTGAACTGGAAATATTCAGGTATGCTGACATAGTAAGCGCTGTATTTTACCGGCATCTCGGTCTGGAAATACCAGGAAGGTATATAGCTGAATGATTTTCGTACATGCCGGTACTTGTATTCGAACACCGTACCCACTTTTACATTGGGGATGGCAAAGGATATCTCTGACCTTTCCTTATTGATGGGTTTGTCGAACACCGCCTTGTTCTCCATCTCTGTTTCAACGATCTTACCGCTCTCATCCAGGTTGAATGATATGCCTTTCACATTGGTGATCTCTTCCATCCTGGCCTTTGAATAGTACCGGATCTTTACCTGCGCTTTTTCGGTGCCGCTTGATTTGAGGACCTTGATTCGGATGCGGTAAAACGCTTCCGACTGCCAGCCGGAGTAACCGGCATACTTTATCTCCAGTTCACCTACATCAAATAAAACAAGTGCGGCGGCACCGGGGTCAAAGTCGCAATCTTTTATTTCCAGGTCGGCTTTGTCAACCTTACCAAAAGAAGGAAGTTTGTCCTGGCTATACAGGAAAAAAGAAAATAACAGCAGGGCGAAAAAAAGGGCAGATCTTTTCATTGCTGGCAGAATTAAAAAATGTTTCTGAAAAATAATATTTTTTATCTGATATGCTAACGGATCAGCACAAAACTCTGTTTTTTATTTACCGGGTTGCCACGGAAATCAGTACCGCTGGCGATTACCACGAATACGCCGGCCTCCTGCTTCTTCCCTTTCCATAACCCGTCCCATCCTTCGCGGTGATCGGTTGAATAAAATACCAGTTCGCCGTATCGGTTAAAAACTTTCAGGAAATGAAATTGTTGTATGCCAACGGGTATTCCCCTGTACAGATCATTGAGACCATCGCCGTTTGGTGTAAAGGCATTGGGCAGGTAGATATCCGGACCTTTATAAATTTTCACGGTCACGTCGTCAAAACTTTCGCAGCCCTGCGGCGTGAAGGCTTTTACGGTAAATGTTTGCGTGGTATTTAATACCGCAATGGGATCTGCAGTATTGGGGTTGTTTAAACCGGTTGCAGGTGTCCAGGAATAATTGATACCGCCGGTTGCATGTAATTGAACAGGCTGGCCTGCGGCAGCAATGGTATCGTTGCCTGCAAAAGCATGGGTGCTGTAGATGATAATATTTTTTTGGAGGGTGCCGGATACACATCCGTTGACAGATACGGCAGCAAGACTTACGGTATAAACCCCTTCGTTACCATATGTATGCTGCGTATTGATGCCATTGCCTGTATTGCCATCGCCATAATTCCATTTCCAGTCGGTGATAGCGGCTCCGTTAATATTGATGCCCGTAAAAGCAACCGGCGTTTGGTTACAGGCATTGCTGAAATTCATACTGATGACCGGGCTGGTATTTACCACGAATGTTTTATACAGCGTATCGCTTTTGCAGCCGGTGATATTGTTCACCACCAAACCGATGGTTTGAATGCCGGCAGCAAAAACCGCGGAAGGATTTTGCTGGGTGCTTATTACTGTTCCGTTATGTATCCAGTTCCATTGCGTGATGGTACCACCGCTGATGCTGGAAGAATCGCTGAACTGAACAGCCACATTATCGCACAATGGAATGTTGTAACCAAAATTGGCAATGGCGTTCTGTTGTACATTTATTGTTTTTACCAATGTATCCGATAGGCAGCCACGTGAATTGGTAACCACCAGTTTTACCGTTACCGGGCCTGAGATGATATACGTTACTGTTGGGTTTTGTTGGGTGGAGAATTGCCCGTTGCCAAGATCCCACCACCAGCTGGTAATGACAAGCCCATCGGTAGTGTAGGATGAATCCTGTAAAACAAGGGGTATATCGGAGCAGATGAACTGGTCTTTGATGGCAGCATGGGGTTTATCGGCAACGAAAACATTTTTTGTTTTCATACCCAGGCAATCGGCATTTCCACTTGAGGTGGCCATGAATAATACGCTGTGATTACCGGGTGTGGTAAAAGTATACGTTGCGTTTTGAGTACGTATGATAGTGGTATCCGGTGGAAAGCGCCACAACCAGTTGGTAATGGGATGGCTGCTTGAACTTACTGTTCCGAAAAACTGCATCGGTGATCCCAGGCATACAGAATCTGTAAACGTAAAATCAATTACAGGTTGTGCATACATCGGTGCGGTGATGGTCAGGGTATCCGATTCACAACCTTCCAGTGACCTGACTGCCAGTTTTACGGTCTTATTCCCGGCAGTAATATAATTTGTACTGGGGTTTTGTGCCGTTGCCGTTTGTCCATTATCAAAATCCCAGTACCAGTTATTCACCGTACCCACTGTTGTAAAAGATGAATCACTGAATTGTGTGGCCGGATAAGGGGGCATGGGTATGCAATGATTGACATAGCCAAATTTAGCAACCGGTTTACTTCCGATCCGTACTACCTGTGTATTGGTTGCTTCACAACCATCGGCGCCGATCACTCTTTGTATAACGGTATAGTCACCGGCCGTTGTATACGTATGCACCGGGTTCAGGTTTACTGAATCTATCGGGCTGCCATCGCCAAAATCCCAGTAAAATTTTGCGATAACAGTAAATGAAATGGTTGAATCGTAAAAAGCAATGGCTTCATTTACGCATCTGCGCTGCCCGGGAGCAAAATGAAAATAAGGATTCAATGCTGTTTTAAACTGTTGCAGGTTAAACTCTCCTCCGGTGCTTCCGGTAAAACCCCAGTACACCAGTGGGTTGCCCGACAGAACGTCTGTTACGATATCTTTTACAGCGCTTACTCGCAACACGCCATCCACATAGGCTGTAAGGGTTTTGGTAGTTGCATCCCAGGTTACACGCAGGGCATGCCATTGCCCGTCTTCAATATTATCGTTGCCGCTGATGGCCTGTATGGGCCCGGCAATATTGTTGGCGCTGGTATGGTTCAGGTCGCCATTGAGCTGAATGGCTATATGATCGTAAGCGGGATCGCTGTTATTACCGTTCTGGTAGGTATCAATGGTGATGCCAACAGCCGGAACGATATTTTCATATCCAAGTCCGCCACCGGTTGTACCTACACTGGTGCTGATGGGTTGCAGTACAAAAGCGATCCCGTCGGCGCCGGGGCTATTGTTATTTCCTAAAAACACATCAAACTTAAAATCGAAGGATTGAGTGAGGTCTATCTTAATATTGTTCCATACTGAGCCACTCAGTGTAAATGACTCCTGGGTAAGGCGGTATTGATTACAGGAAACCTGTTGGGCATTGCCGTTTACCGTGTATTGGGCAGAGATCGGCTGACCAAGACCAGCCAGTAATAAGAGAAGGGTACTTATTTTGATCAGTATTTTCATCGCCCCATAAAAATACTTCTTATTTGGTCAAGCCAGGGCATGGGGTAATAAAAAAGGCCATCCACTTCCCGGCGGATGACCTTTAATAATTTTAAAGCAGAACTTACCAGGCTTTTTTTGCCACCCCGTTTTGAACTGCTTCCAGGGCAGTTGCCTCATTAAGCATGGTGGTCATTTTATTTCCTTTACCATCGTGTCCCTGGGCCATATACCCCCCACGGGCTGTTTTTGTTATTACTGCATCCTGCATCGGAACATTCTTTTCCTTTGTTTTCATGCAATAAGCGGTTAACATTTTAGACATTTTCTTGAATTTATGGTTAGTAA
>DAOQRQ010000033.1:0-2246 GCA_035355815.1 Ferruginibacter sp.
AATTATTTAGACGAGCTGAATGAACCACAGCGGGAGGCAGTAACACACGTGAACGGACCCATTATGATCATTGCCGGCGCCGGCAGCGGCAAAACAAAGGTGCTTACCACCCGTATCACTCACCTGATGGCGGCACACAAGGTTGATTCGTTCAATATCCTGGCGCTTACTTTTACCAATAAGGCGGCGGCTGAAATGAAAGAAAGGGTGGAGCGAACCCTCGGCAATACCGAAGCCCGCAATTTATACATCGGCACCTTTCACAGCGTGTTTGCAAGAATATTAAGAGCGGAAGCTTCAAAACTTGGTTACCCCTCAAACTTTACCATTTACGATACCGACGATGCAAAATCTGTTGTAAAAACAGTGATCGGCGAGCTGGCCCTCGATGATAAGCAATACAAACCCAACGTGGTCTATAACCGCATTTCGGCAGCAAAGAATTCATTGATCGGTCCGGCAGAATATATCAACGACTGGAACCTGCAGCAGGAAGACAACCGGGCCAACCGCTCTGCCACCGGGCTCATCTATGATGCCTATGTAAAGCGCTGCTTTAAGAACGGCGCCATGGATTTTGATGATCTGCTTTTTAAAATGTACATCCTGCTTAAGAATTTCCCGGAATCGCTGAGCAAATACCAGCGCAAATTCAAATACATATTGATCGATGAGTACCAGGATACCAACCCGGCCCAGTACGAGATCATTAAACTGCTGGGCGCCATGCACGAAAATGTTTGCGTGGTAGGCGATGACGCACAAAGCATTTACAGTTTCCGCGGCGCCACCATCGAAAACATCCTGCAGTTTCAAAAAGATTACGACGATGTAAAAGTGGTGAAACTGGAACAGAACTACCGAAGCACCAAAAATATTCTTCATGTTGCCAACGAGATAATCGGCAATAATAAGAACCAGATTGAGAAAAAGTTATTTACCGACAACGGCGAAGGAGAGAAGATACGGCTGGTTAGAACCATGACGGATAATGATGAAGGCAAACTGGTGGCCGACACCATCCAGGAACAAAAACTCCGCAATCATTATTTCAATAAAGACTTTGCCATCCTTTACCGCACCAACGCCCAAAGCCGAAGCTTTGAAGAAGCGCTTCGCCGCATGGGTATTGCTTACCGCATTTATGGCGGCATGAGTTTTTACCAACGTAAAGAGATAAAGGATTTTATTGCTTACTTAAGGCTGGTGGTTAATCCCAAGGACGAAGAGGCGCTGAAACGCATCATCAATTTTCCGGCAAGGGGTATTGGCAAAACAACGGTGGACAAAGCCGTGCTGCTTGCCAATAATAACAACCTGAGCATGTGGGATATCATCAGCAATGCGGCCCTTTATGGATTCAAAAGCGGAACCCTGGAAAGCATCGACAATTTTGTAACGATGATCAAAATGTTCCAGAGTGAGCTTACCAAAAAAAATGCGTACGACCTGGCAGTGATCGTTGGTAAAAGCACCAATATCGTTAAAGAATTATTCAACGATAAAACAACCGAAGGGCTTGCCCGTTATGAGAACGTGCAGGAATTGCTGAACTCTGTAAAAGAATTCACCGAAACCCCCATGAACGAGGAAGACGGCGAAGTGGGAGACAAGAGCCTCGGCTCTTACCTGCAACAGATCGTTTTACTTACCGATTCGGATGACGACAAAGCAAATGTTGATGTGGTTAAACTGATGACGATACATGCGGCAAAAGGCCTGGAGTTCCCGGTGGTGTTTGTAGGCGGACTGGAAGAATCGCTTTTTCCAAATGCCATGAGCATTAATACAAGAGAAGACCTGGAAGAAGAACGTCGATTGTTTTATGTTGCCATTACCCGGGCAAAAGAACGGTTGTGGATGAGTTATGCCAATGCCCGCTATCGTTTTGGACAACTGCAACAAAACGATCCCAGCCGTTTTTTAGAAGAGATCTCTGAAAACCACCTGGAGAAAAGTTATGGCGGCGGCGTAAAAGACAGCCGGGCAAAAAACAACTGGTTTGGCGACGAACGGAATTTTGGCGGTGGTAATCAATGGGCAGCCAGTGGCCGGCCCGTGGTGGAAAATAAAAAGCCTTCTTATGTAGCTCCTGTTCAGCGGCCACAGGTTAAAGAACATACTCCTTCCGAGAATTTTACACCCAGCGATACCAGCAACCTGCAGGTGGGAAACAAAGTTGAGCACCAGAAATTTGGGTTTGGCGAAGTGACTAAAATGGAAGGTTCGGCTCATAACCCGATCGC
>DAOQRQ010000033.1:2346-14256 GCA_035355815.1 Ferruginibacter sp.
TTTCGAAATCCGAAAAATCTCCTTTCTTAACAACCATTTCAAACCAATAAAGACTATTTCTTGCTAATTTTGCCTGTCCTCCACAGCCTTGGCAAGGAGACTAAATAAATCTACGCATATGATCAAGACAGGAAACCCGGTTATCAGTATCTATACCGAGATGACGCCCAACCCCGAGACCATGAAGTTTGTGGCAAACAAACTGTTGTACCCGGGCAAGAGCATCGACTTTTCGGATGAGGCAAGTGCTAAACCATCGCCCCTGGCGCAGGAACTGTTCACCTTTCCTTTTATTAAAGCCGTTTTCATTGCCAGCAATTTTGTTACGCTTACTAAAACCGCCGATACCGAGGACTGGCAGGATGTGATCCCGGCCATCAAACAATTCCTGAAAGAATACTTAGAAGAAGGAAAAGCGGTGGTGAATGATGAAGAAGTGGCCAGTATGAGATCGGAAAGCAGCAACACGGTAAGCGCCGATGACGATGATGTGGTAAAACGCATTAAAGAATTGCTGGAAAATTATGTGAAGCCTGCCGTTGAAATGGATGGTGGCGCTATACAGTTTAAAAGCTATGAAGACGGTAAGGTGAATTTAATGATGCAGGGAAGTTGCAGTGGTTGCCCTTCGAGCATGATCACTTTAAAAGCCGGCATTGAAGGAATGATGAAGCGGATGATACCCGAAGTGAAAGAAGTGGTGGCAGAGTCGGAATAATAATTTTTTAACACGACAGTATAGAAAGCGCTTCCCACAGAAGTGCTTTTTTATTTTGGAATAAATTATCTTCAGCAAATAAATCTGCCATGAAGTTCTGCCTCTTCCTCATACCGGCCCTGTTTACATTTTCGTCTTACGCACAACTAACCGATGGCGAGATCCGTGACCTGAAAGGAGGAAGGGTTAGCTCCGACAAAAGCTACGTGTATTACCTGCCCTTTGCAAAAGGCAGTAAACATCTTTTGATACAGGCCTATAACAGCAAGATGAGTCATACCAACGAGATCAGCCTGGATTTTAAAATGAAAAAAGGAAGTGAGATTTGTGCCGCACGGCCGGGTGTGGTAACCGCCGTAAAAGAAGACAGTGATGAAGGCGGGTTGAAAGATGAGTATTTATCCAAAGGCAATCACATCATCATTAAGCACAACGATGGCAGTGAAGCCATGTACTGGCACCTGCAGAAAGACGGCGTGCTGGTGAACACCGGCGATACGGTCTTCCTGGGGCAACTGATCGGGTACAGCGGCAACACGGGTTATACCGCATTTCCACACCTGCACTTCCAGGTATATGACAAGGATGGAAAAAATATTGCCACGAGATTTTATACCAGGAAAGGAATTATTTATTTACGTCCCGGCAAATGGTACAGGCGTGTCAGTTAATTCTTGTGAAAACATTCATGAAACTTTATTTACTCTTTTTTTCGGGCGTTCTTTTCCTGGCTGGCTGTTCGGTCAGCAACAATCCGCAACGCAGGGAAATTAAGTTGTTACAAAAAGGAGTTATTAAAGACGACAGCAGCTTTGTGTACCAGCTTCCTTATGAAGCAGGTACATCGCATGTATTGGTGCAGGGATACTTCAGCAAATACACCCATAAAAACCGGGCGGCACTCGATTTTAAAATGAAGAAAGGAACAAAGGTCTGTGCCGTGAGAGACGGGATTGTTATCCGGGTGAAAGAAGATGGCAAGAAAGGCGGGGCAAACAGTAAGTACCGCCCGGATGGAAATTTAATTGTGATACAACACAGCGACAATTCCCGGGCAGGTTACTGGCATTTAAAATACAACGGTGTGCTCGTGAATGTAGGCGATACGGTAAAAGCCGGGCAGGTGATCGCCCTGAGCGGAAAAACAGGATACACTTATTTCCCGCATTTGCATTTTATTGTATGGAAGTCTGACCAAAAAGGACAATGGACACAAATAGGCACCCGTTTTCAAACCAACAAAGGAATCCGTTATCTTCGGCCATTCAGGTTTTACAGAAAACAAAACCAGGCGGATCAAAATTGAACTTTTCAGAAATATACCAGCAGTTTGTTTCAGACATGTATCATACCACCTGGTATGAATACGTAGCCGTGTTCGCCGGCATTGCCAGTGTTTGGTACTCCCGTGCAGAAAATATTTTAGTTTACCCTGTTGGATTGATCAACACCATCATTTACATCTTCATCAGCATAAAAGGTCATTTACTCGGTGAAGCCACGGTGAATCTATATTATACCATTATGAGCATCATCGGCTGGTATATGTGGATGAAGAAAGACACAAAACAGGAAACGGTACTGCACATTACCCGTTCGTCCGGTAACGAATGGATCCGGCAGGTTCTGTTCTTCGGGTTCTTCTATACAAGCATTTTTTTAGCGCTTACTTATTTTAAGGGCGCCTTTTTTGAAGGTGTGATCCCCTGGGCCGATGCCTTTGCTTCTGCAACAGCCTTTACCGGCATGTGGCTGATGACAAAAAAGAAAGTGGAAAGCTGGTACTGGTGGATCGCAACCAATATTGCATCTATCCCGTTGTACTTTGTAAAGCACTATGTTTTTACCAGTGTATATTATTTAGTATTGCTGGTAATGGCTGTTGCCGGCTTAATTGAATGGACGAAAAAATCAAAAATAAATAACGCATGAGTTACTGCAGGGCGATCAACAACATGAAGGGTGATGAACTGAATGTTCACAAGATATACCACGACACCCAATATGGTTTTCCTATTGAGGAAGACAACGAATTATTCTGCCGGCTGATTCTGGAGATAAACCAGGCCGGCCTAAGTTGGACCACCATTTTAAAGAAGCAGGAAAGTTTCCGCAAAGCCTATCATAATTTTGACATAAAGAAAGTGGCCTCTTATAAAGACAAGGATATTCAACGCCTGCTGAACGATGCCGGCATTATCCGCAACCGGCTTAAAGTGAATGCCGCTGTTGAAAATGCAAAAACAATACTGGTGCTGCAGAAAGAATTCGGTTCGTTTAAAAAATGGCTGGCGCATCATCACCCGAAATCAAGGGAAGAATGGACAAAGCTGTTCAAAAAAACATTCCGTTTTACCGGGGGTGAAATTGTAAATGAGTTTTTGATGAGTTGTGGTTACCTGCCGGGTGCTCATGAAAGCAGTTGCCCAGTTCATAAAAAAGTAATGAAGGCAAAACCCAAGTGGAATGAGAAATAAAGCAACCTGGCTGATCATTAAGGGAGTGTTGATCCTGCTGTTTACCGGCATGATCTTTCTGATGCCTACGGAAAATAATTTCAGGAAATGGATCCGCTTTGTCATGCTGGTGGTTTTTGTGATCAGCTTTTTAATTGACCTGAACAATTACAGAAAATCCAAGTCGTGAAAAAAATTGTTGTCATAGGTCCCGAATCCACCGGTAAAAGTATTTTGTGTGAACAGCTTGCAGCACATTATAATACGGATTGGGTGAAAGAATACGCAAGGGAATATCTTTTAAAGAACGGAACCAACTATACTTTTGAAACGCTGCTGGATATTGCGAAAGGACAGATTGAAGGAGAGCAATTGGCCGTTGATCGTTGGCCGTTGACCGAAAAAGGCACCGGCGAACAACAACCATCGATCAACGATCAACCTCTTTTCATCGACACCGACATGTACGTAATGAAAGTATGGTGTGAATTTGTTTTTGAAAAATGTCATCACTGGATACTGAACCGGATCGCTGAAAGAAAATACGACCTGTACCTGCTCTGTAATATTGATCTGCCCTGGGTTAAGGATGAATTAAGGGAACACCCCGACCTGGAATCAAGAAGGGTGCTGTATCATTATTATAAAGACATTATGGTGAACCAAAATGTTCCCTGGACAGATATCAGCGGCAATTATGAAGAACGTTTGCAAAAAGCGATTGCTTCTGTAAACAACATCATTTAATTATTTCCTGCACATCCTCATCGCCTGCCAGGTTACTCATCTGCCGCATGATATTGGCATAGCGCCCGGCAACATAGCGGCTCAACGGTTTTACAGTATACAGTTTGGGGTTGGGTAAACAGGCGGCGATCTGTGCGGCTTCTGCCATGGTAAGGTCTTTTGCATTTTTATTGAAATACCTTTTTGCGGCGGCCTGCACGCCAAAAACACCACGGCCGGTTTCGGCAATATTTAAATAGCGTTCCAGGATCGTTCTTTTTGTCCAGCCGGTTTCAATGGTAAACGTAAAGAAAGTTTCCAGGCCTTTCCGGAGTTTACTTCTTCCCTGCCATAAAAAAATATTCTTTGCCGTTTGCTGGCTGATGGTGCTGGCGCCACGTACCTTGTTCGGATGGCGCTTGTTGTATTTGATGGCCCGCTTGATCGCTTTCAGGTCAAACCCGTCATGGTCAGGAAACTGCTGATCCTCGCTGGCTATCACCGCCAGTTTAATATTTGGCCCCATCTCATCAAAGCTGATATAATCCCTCGACAGGCCATTGCCCTGCAGCAAACTTCCCAGCTGCGTTAACGTAACGGGTGGGTTAAAAACAAAGCCTGCCAGAAAATAAACGAAGGCAAGTATATAAGCGGTGAAAACAACATTCCACACAACAACCGTGACCTTCTTTATTATTTCGATCTTTCTGAACCAGAAAAAATAAAGCAGCAGAACAACAATAACAGCAGCGGCGGCAATTAACAGGCCTTGCTTACTGTCTTTGATCTCGATCGCTTCGGAAAGGGTAAAAACAAAATACAGGAACCAGCATACATGAATGATCAGAATGACCAGGAATATTTTTTTTATCCAACTCCCTATTTTTTTCATTGCCGCTGTTTTGGGTAGCTGCAATATACAACTTCACTTAAGTTCTGTTGCACAGGTAAAGATTAACTCTTTTTATTGCTCATGTTCATATAAACCAGCCGGTATTTTTTACCAATGACCATGGCGCCGCCATTCTTCTTTCCCTTCGCCCAAAAGTAGCCAAGGGTTCCCAGCCCGGCAGAAGCCAGCAAAAGCGGTAGACTGAATTTACTCCGGTCGGCAAGATATACAACCCCGCTGGCCAGGGTAAGAACGATGCCTCCGCCCATCAATGCAGCGCCGCTTCCCCGGTTATTGAAATTCGTTTTTTCTTTCCGGCCAATAGCAGCTACCTGGTTGTAGTGGTATTTATAATGATAGCTGCCCAGCGTATCGATGATATAAGTGCCGATGGTGGTAGGCTGATAACGAATGATAAATTCCTGGAGGTAGATGGTATCGTTGTTAATGCCGTTAATGGTTGCATTTATAAAGGCACCGCTTTCGGTAGTGAGGGATATGGTTGAGCCGCTGTAAAAGGTTGTTATCGTTCTATCTTTCTTTTTTAGCTGGATGAAGTCTGCAGACTGGGCAAATGAATGAATGGATACCATAAGCAGGACTGGCAATAAAAATTTCATGCAGCAAAATAAACAGGCAGAATTTTTACTTCCTAATGAAGGATGTTAATCTTTTATCAATGTGTAGATGATGCCGGCCAGTATCACGGCACCAAACACCAGGTACAGGATGCCTGAAATGCGGTTGATGAGCAGGATCACCCGGTCGCTCATTCGTTTGCCTATATAACCAGCCCCCATCACTTTGCCCATATCGGCCAGCATGGTTACCGCCATGCAGGTAGAAAAAATTATGATGCGGTCGTATAAAGAGTATACAGAAGCCAGCGAAGCCGCCATCAGCACCCAAAAGGAGATCACCGCCGGGTTAAGGGTGTTGATGATGAAACCCGAACTCATGATGGCAAAATAATTTGTTCTCTTTCCGGCAGGGGTTATTTCGTCGCCGGCAATCTCGGTTGGTTCCTGCAGGCGCCGGGGCTCTATCTTCTTTAAAAAGGCAAAGTATATGCCCATGCCTATTAAAAAACAGCAACCGGCAATACCAATGGGTATTTTAAAATCCAGCAGCACTTTTATGGCCTCGCTGAACCCGTTGCTGAGCACCACCCAAATGATATCGCTTACCCAAACCCCGGCAATAAAACTAAAGCCGCCACGTCGCCCATGATTAATGCTTTGCTTGATGGTGGTGAATATAACAGGCCCTACTGAAAAGATCAGCAGCAAACCAATGGCAAGCCCTTTTAGTACCACATCAACCATGCGCTAAATTTAAGAAAGGATTCTTATTATAAATCATTTAACATTTTGAACATAATCAGTAAGCCTGTTTACCGTTTGGATAAAAACACACCGAATGAATACAATGTTACCTGATTAATTACCTCAACGCTGCTTTCATTTCATAATCCTTAAAAAAGAGAGCCATTTGAAAGCGAACAGAAAAACACAGGTCATTGTATTATTCCTATTATTTATTGCCGGTAAAACGAATGCCCAGTTTTATAAAGACATGAGCATAGGCCTCAACGCCGGTTTATACGTTTACCAGGGCGATCTTACCCCCGATCCGCTGGGTTCATTCAAAACCATCAAGCCAGGCTTTTCTTTGTTTGCTAAAAAGCCCATCAATCATTTCCTGGCAGCTCGCCTGCACATGAGCTTTGCCAGCCTGCAGGGCAACGACAGCCGTTACAGCAAACCCGAATACCGGCAGCAACGGAATTTTTATTTCTTCACCCCGTTAATGGAATTCTCCGGGCAATTGGTGTGGAATATCCGTGGAAGGAATTACGATGACTATGGGATACAGCCCTATGTTTTCACCGGCGCCGGTGTTTCATTTGTTCGGGTACAAAAAGATTACAGCCGCATGAATGCTGCGTATTTCGGCGAGTCATCCGATATATACGCCGGTCTTGCAGCAGATGAAGCGCATGGAACTTCGCCGGCATTGTTATCGGTTCCGGTGGGTGAAGGGGCAGAGTACCCGATATCAGAACGGTTCTCGGTGAATATTGAAACGTCTTACCGTTTTGTTTTTACCGATCACCTGGATGGCTTCAGCCAATCCGCCAATCCAAAATTGAAAGATCATTACCACAGCACGTCGGTTGGTATCATATATAAGTTTGGAAAAAGGAATAAGGGCATTGGCTGCCCTTCCGTAAATTAAATATCTATGAAACAGGTACAAGAAAAATTATCAGCGGCTTTGTCCCTGAAGGAACTGTTCCCAGTCTTCAAGCATTTTCCCTTTAAGCACCCGTGGAAACTTGTGCTGACCCCCCTCTTTTCCTTTGGCTTTCATAAAGTCCATAAAGGTTTTTTCGGGCAGCACTTTAACCATCACGTCTTTTAATGCATGCCTGCGTTCCACTTCGTAGTCGTCGTTCAGCTCTTTCAGTTTTGCGTCGATGCGTTTGCGCAGGTCTTCCGGGTCTGCTGCATCATCGGTGGCCACATACCATTGATGGGCAAAGAAATTTCCATACGGCACACCGGCCACGGTAAATTCAGGAATAAAAATATCCAGCTCTTCGCTCACCATTTCAATGGCTTTATTCATATTGTCAACACTCAGGTGTTCGCCAACCAGGCTTAAAAAATGTTTGGTGCGGCCTGTGATCACCACTTCACTTCTTTCCCGGTCTACCAGTTTCACCGTATCGCCAATGGCATAGCGCCAGGCACCGGCGTTGGTACTGATAAGGATGGCGTAGTCTTTATTTTCTTCGATCTCGTGGATCATATATGCTTCCGGTTCATCCACCATGTTTCCTTCGCTGTCAAAATTTTTCTGATCAAAGGGAACAAACTCAAAGAACATATTGTTGTTAAGGGCAAGGTGCATACCGGCTGCATCCTGGCGGTTCTGGTAGGCTAAAAATCCTTCGCTGGCCAGGTAGGTTTCAATATAGGTGATCGGCTTACCCATCAGTTTCTCAAATCCCCTTTTATAAGGTTCCATCGCCACGCCTCCATGAACATAGAAAGCCAGGTTGGGCCACATTTCATGGATATTCTTCAGGTTGTACTTCTCAATGATCTTCTCCATGCACAACTGCAGCCATGCCGGCACGCCTACAATAAAACCAATATCCCAGTTAGGTGCATTGTTCACCACTTCTTCTAATTTGGTGGCCCAGTCTTTTACTTTCGCAATTTTTTTTCCCGGCTTATAAAGGCCCAGGCCCTGGAACCAGAAAGGGATATTCTTTTGCTGAATACCGCTCAGGTCGCCGGCAAAATAAGTGGGTCCCTTTTGCAATTGTGTACTTCCTCCCAAAATAAGCCATCCTTTTCCTACGGCGCTCTTGGGCACATTCTCATACTTGGTTAAACTCAGCAATTGTTTAAAGCTGGTAATGGTATTGCTTCGTATCAGGTCTTTGGTAATGGGAATGTATTTGCTGGTGGCATCGCTGGTACCGCTGCTGAGGGCAAAATATTTTATCACGCCCGGCCAGCATACATCGGGTATTCCTTCTTTGGCCTTGTACCACCAGCTATCGTATATCTTATTGTAATCGCAGGCCGGAACCATTTGCTGGAATTTTTTTCCGGGATGATTGCTCAGCAGGATATCGTCGAAACGATAACGCTGGCCAAATTCGGTGAACCTTGCCTTACGAAGAAGTTTCTTAAGCACTTTTACCTGCTGGCGCCGGGGATCGCTGATGGGAATATTAAGCGCCCTGGCTATGGATTTCGGAAGCTTGATGTCAAATATCGCCATCGGCAGTTGTGCGGTTAAAGTGAGCAAATATAGTTAAAAACACTTCATGTGCTTATGATTTGCCCCCGGCAAACGGGGTTGCCACGGAAACACAGAAACACAGAAAAAGAAAACATAAGATTTTTGCGGCTCTTTGTTTCTGTGACAATATTCCCGTACGCAAAACTGATATAATTCATAATATCTCCCGGGTATCGGTATCTAAAAATTGCATAGGTTTGTCATCCAAAAAACAAACTATATGAAAAGGATTTTAATTGCTGTAGTGCTTTCACTCAGCGTGTTTAAAGCCAGTGCCGACGAAGGTATGTGGTTGCCCATGTTGCTGGGCCAGCAGGTATACAACGACATGGTGAAAAGAGGATTAAAGCTCACCAAGGAGCAACTCTATTCCATCAACAAATCATCATTAAAAGACGCCATCATCATTTTTGGCGGCGGCTGCACCGGCGAGATCGTAAGCAGCCAGGGATTGATATTCACCAATCATCACTGTGGTTACTCTGCCATTTCCGGCGCCAGTACGGTAGAACATAATTACCTAAGAGATGGTTTTTATGCTTTTAATAAAGACCAGGAGATACAAAGCCAGTTAACGGTTCAGTTCTTAGACAGGATCGTTGATGTTACCAGGGAAGTGGAAGAAGGCGTGAAGGGCCTGGCCTGGGCCGACCGGGTTAAAAAACTTCCGGATGTTTTTAAAGCCATCACCGATAAAGTGGCCGACAAGGAAAACGGTTTGGCCGGAAGGATCTACAACATGTTCAAAAGCAACCAGTACATCATGTATGTATATAAAACATACCGCGATATCCGTCTTGTTGGCGCACCGCCCGAAAGCGTAGGTAAGTTTGGCGGCGATACCGATAACTGGGAATGGCCACGCCATACCGGCGATTTTTCTGTGTTCCGTGTATATGCAACAAAAGACGGAAAACCTGCCGATTACAATAAAGACAATGTGCCTTTGAAACCCAAACATTTTTTACCCGTAAGCATCAAGGGTTTTAAGGATGGCGATTATGCCATGATCTATGGTTATCCCGGCAGCACCAACCGCTATGAGACCAGCTATGGCATCAAGTTGAAAAATGAAATTGAAAACCCGTCGTTGGTTAACCTGCGTGACATGCGCCTGAAATACATGTATGCCGAAATGATAAAAGACCCGGCTGTGAAATTAAAACTGGCCGATAATTATGCAGGCGTTGCCAATTACTGGAAATTCTTCGACGGTGAAACAAAACAACTGATCAAGTTTCATACCTACGAACAAAAGCAGGATTATGAAAACAAATTCACCGCCTGGGCAAAAGGAAAGCCGGAGTATGAAACACTGATGGCAGAATATGCACAGAACTATGCAAACTGGACTCCTTACAGCAAACAACGCCAGTATATCAACGAAGGCGTTGTTGGTTCACCGCTTGCGGCAGCGGCGGCAGGGTTGATCTCTTTGGAGGGCTTGCTATTAAAGAACAACACGTCTGCGGCTGATCTTAAAAAAGCAACCGAAGCAGCCACGGCAAACCGCAAGGCATTTTTAGAACACGAAGACCTGCCCAGCGATGAAAAGATACTGGCCGCAGTTTGTATGATGTTCTATAATGATGTAGACAAGAGCCAGCACCCGATCGGTTTTTACGAAGGGCTTAAAGCCAGCTACGGCGACCTGAAAGACGAAGCCACTTATAAAAAATGGGCGCATGATGTGTTTACCAAAACCATGCTGATAGATGATGCCAAATGGAATGCGTTCGTTGCTCAGCCAGACGGGGCTGTACTGCAGGCAGACCCGGCATTTGCATTTGCTTCTGCATTTATTAAAAATTATAACGGCAAGTATGCTCCTTTATACACACAGTTTGTAAACCGGAATAACGAACTGGGCCGAAGCTATATGAAAGGCATTATGGAAATGAACCCGGCCGCCGTAAACAAAATGTATCCCGATGCCAACTTCAGCATGCGGGTGAGTTACGGTAATGTAAAAAGTTACCGCCCGCGTGACGCCGTATTTTATGATTATGTATGCACCGCAAAAGGTATCCTGGAAAAATATGTTCCCGGCGATTACGAATTCGATCTTCCTTCTAAACAGGTTGAGTTGCTGAAGAAAAGAGATTTTGGCCAATACATTGATAAAGCAAAGAACGACCTGGTGGTAACGTTCATTACCACCAACGATATCACCGGCGGCAATTCCGGCTCTCCTGTTATTGATGCCAATGGTAATTTACTCGGGCTTGCTTTTGACGGCAACTATGAGGCACTCAGTCATAAGATCGCATTCGACAAGGACCTCAACCGCACCATTTGCGTGGACGTACGTTATGTGCTCTGGTGTATTGACAAATTAGGTGGGGCGAAAAATATTATTGATGAGTTGAAGCTGGTGAGGTAAGTTATTTTCATCAGGTTATTTGAACCGTCACGTTTCTACGTGACGGTTTTTTGTTCCTTTATTTCCCCGTTTCTTCCTCCGAAAACGGATGAACAGACTTCCACATCCTGTACAAAACGATCACCGGGAAAATAAGCCATGCGGCATTTGCCATCAATACCCTTGCTAATTCCGGCGTGGCATGTTCCCCGTTTATTTCCTCAAACAAAATAATGGTTACGTTGGTCAGCATCACCGAGGCCCAGATGATGGCGCCGAAGCGTATCCAGTTCTTTCCTTTTATGAACGCATAGATAGCCACTAAATAAAAAGGGCCAAAGAAGAGGCTGTCTATCCAGATGGTTGCCCTCCACCAGGCCGGCCGGGCCATCAGTACCGGGTCGAAATTTCTTCCATACCAATGCACCAGGTCAACCAGCCATTTAGGTGGCCATGCCGGGTATTGAAAATTGTTTGGGTCGGCAATAACCAATTGCTCAATGTCGATCATGTAGGTGATGAAGATGAAATTGATGATAAAGAATATTACCAACGCAATATCAACCGGTCTTTTTTTGAGGGGGATCTGTTTCAGCGCCATGGCGGTTTTGTTTTGCAGAACGAATAAAGAATATATTTTGGATAAAATTGAATTTATTTTGATCCGTTTCAACAATTCTGCTTTGTAACATTTATCACCAACCGGCAGTTTTTTCCCTGGTACTTTTGTTGGGTGATGGGATGATTTAACCACAAATAAAATTCAAATAACATGGCACAACACGAAATAGAAACCCAATGGATGGGTAAAATGCAATTCAATACACTGGTAAACGGGCACACCATCATCATGGATGCCCCCGAACGGGTAGGCGGCGAAGACCACGGCCCCATCCCCAAACCCTTTGTGCTTACTGCGCTGTCGGGCTGCACC
>DAOQRQ010000034.1:0-13947 GCA_035355815.1 Ferruginibacter sp.
GCCGGCATCCAATCGCTTAAAGAACCAGCATTTATTATGGCGGGCCGCTTTTGGGCCCATGGCCGAAAATGCTGCCTCACTCGATACGCTTTCTCAAAAAGAACTTTGGCAATTACTGGTAAAGACCTCGGATAAAAAACCCGAAAGGATCAATGTGTCACAGGAACTTATCGACCTGTACTTTTCCGGCAATGACGGTATGCAGCGCAAAGACCTTACCAGGGAACAACGAAAAGAGATCCAGGAGAAGTCGAGAGAATCGCTCAAGAACCTGAACCTCCGCTGGCTGGAGACCTTCATCAACAGCGAAGCACAGTTGCGGGAAAAGATGAGCCTGTTCTGGCACGGGCATTTTGCCTGCCGGGTAAACAACAGTTATTTTCAGCAGGAATTATTACAGGTGATACGGGAGAATTCGCTGGGAAATTTCAAAGACCTTTTAATGTTGGTGAGTAAAAGCCCGGCCATGCTCCAGTTTCTGAACAACCAGCAAAACCGGAAGCAGCATCCCAATGAAAATTTTGCCCGGGAGGTAATGGAACTTTTTACCATGGGCCGGGGCAACTACAGTGAGAACGATATTAAAGAAGCCGCCCGGGCTTTCACCGGCTGGGGTTTCAATCCGCAGGGCGGGTTTATGTTTCGCAGAAACCAGCACGACGACGGAGTTAAGACCGTACTGGGCAAGTCGGGTAATTTTAGCGGGGAAGATATCATCAGCCTGCTGACAGAACAAAGGCAAACCGCTTTGTTCATCAGCCGGAAGATCTATAAGTATTTTGTGAATGAAAATGCAGACGAAGTAAAAGTTGCCTGGCTGGCCGATCGTTTTTACAAAAGCGGTTACGATATTAAAAAACTGATGGAAGACATTTTTACATCCAGCTGGTTCTATGACGAAAAAAATGTCGGCACCAGGATAAAATCACCGGTTGAATTACTATGTGGCATAAGAAGATTGCTGCCGATGCAACTGGAAAATGATCAATCGCAATTATTATTTGAGCGGGCATTGGGCCAGGTATTATTCTTTCCGCCCAATGTGGCCGGCTGGCCGGGAGGCAAGAGCTGGATCGACAGCAGTTCACTGATGCTTCGCCTGCGTATTCCGCAGATACTTACCGCCAATGAAATGATGGACATACGGCCCAAGGCTGATGATGATGTGCAGATGGGGCAAATGATGGAAGCCGGCATCAAGCGGATGAAGGAAGCGGTGAAAGGAGGTACGGCCACTATTGAATGGGCTTCTGTGAATAAGATATTTGAAAAGATACCCCGGGAAAAACTGCTGGAAACCATTTCGGCAACGGTATTGCAGACAAAAGGAAGAACAAGCACAGCTGTACTTGATAAATATGTAAATACAGAGAACAGGGAAAATTTTATAAAGAGTACCGTCGTAAACCTGATGAGTACGCCCGAGTACCAGTTATGCTGATTAAGAATTAAAAATTAAGAATGTCTTTCATTCACACAACATTTTTCATTTTTAATTCTTCATTTTTAATTTATTTATTATGCTGATAAAACGTAAAGAATTCATCCAGGTTGGTTCCCTCGCCACCGCCTCCTTCATGCTGCCTAAATTCTTAAAGGCATTTGAAAGACCGATGATGGTGCCACCGGGTAATAAAGTAGTGGTGGTTATCCAGTTCAGCGGGGGCAACGATGGATTGAATACCGTGATACCGGTGCGTAATGATATTTATTATAAGGAACGGCCGGGCCTGGGCATTGCAAAAGAGAAAGCTTTGTTACTGACAGATGAAACAGGATTGAACCCGGCGCTGGAAGCATTCAAAGGTTTTTATGATGAAGGCAGCCTGGCGATACTCAACAGTGTGGGTTATCCAAACCCCGACCGCTCGCATTTCCGCAGTATGGATATCTGGCACAGTGCCAGCAACAGCAACGAATACGTCAACACCGGCTGGGTGGGCCGTTACCTGGATGCGCAATGCAAAGGCTGCGATAAGCCAACCCAGGCAATGGAAATAGATGATGTGCTCAGTCTTGCATTGAAGGGAGAACAAAACAAAGGGCTGGCATTTAAAGATCCCAAACGTTTATTCAACATCAGCAACGGAAATTTTATTAAAGATATAAATACCGATCACCGGAACGGGGAAGAAACGATCGATTACCTGTACAAAACAATGAGCGAAACACTCAGCAGCGCCGAATATATTTATAAGCAAAGCCGGGTGCATCCAACCGATCAAAGCTACCCGAATACCGAACTGGGGAAGGACCTGAAGACGATCGCTTCGCTGATCTTCTCCGATATCAATACCAAAGTGTATTACGTAAGCCTGGGCAGTTTTGATACGCATGTGAATCAGGATAACCAGCAGAAAAGATTATTCACCGAACTGAATGATGCGGTAAAGGCTTTTGCCACCGACCTGAAAAAAAATAACCGCTTTGAAGATGTACTGATGATGACCTTCAGTGAATTCGGCCGCAGGGTATCGCAGAATGCCAGTGGCGGAACCGATCACGGTACGGCCAATAATATGTTCTTTGTAAGCGGTGGCTTAAAGGAGAAAGGTATGCTGAATGCAATGCCCGATCTTGCAGACTTAAACGAAGGTGACCTGAAGCACAAGGTTGATTTTAAAAATGTGTATGCTACGGTGCTAAACAAATGGCTGGGGTCGGATGATAAACAGATATTGGGTACACAGTACGAATACCTGAAGTTTATTTAATTCATAAGTTGTAGTGCAGGGCCGCTTTCCACCGGTATCTCCACAATGATCTCGCAACCCATGCCCGGGGCGGAGTTAAGCATAAACTTGCCGCCAAATGATTCGGCCCGGTTCTTTATGTTATTAAGGCCAATGCCTCTTCTTGGTCTTTTGGTATCAAATCCACGGCCGTTATCAAAGATCCTCATCTTTGCGGCATTTTCGGAACAGGCTAATTTTACTTCTATCACATTGGCACCTGAGTACTTCAGTATATTTTTCACCTGGCCCTGTAATATGCGGTAGAGGTTCAGTTGAATATCGTCGTTGATACTGTTTGCTGCTTCATCAAATTCGAAATTGATGTTGAACTGTTTGCTGGGATTAATGCCTTCAAGCAGGCTTTCAAAAATATCCTTCAGTGATTTCTTTTCAAAAGTGGCCGGGGCGATCTCGTGCGACAGTTTACGCAATTCCTCTATGGCATTGAGTACATGGTTCCTGCCGGCCTCAATCAGGTCGTTCACTTTTTCCCGGTCGGTATTTTTATCTTTTGCCATACCCAGGGTAAGTAATGAGCCTACGAGTATCTGGTTCACGTTGTCGTGCAGTTCTTCTCCGATATGCCTGCGTTCCTGTTCCTGCGCATCCGCAATGGCCCGGGCAATCCGCAGTTCTTCTTCTTTTTGGTATGTAATGTCCTGCATGGCCCCGATGATACGTACCGGGTTCTCCTGCTCATCAAAGAGCACAAAGGCCCTGTCGTAAATGTATTTGTAGGTGCCGTTGTCGCAGCGGAAGCGGTATTCCAGCTGCAGGTTCTGTCTTTCTTTTTTAAATGCTTTCTCCAATGCTTCGGTCACGGTTTTGATATCATCCGGGTGAATGTTCGCCTTCCACCAGTCGGCAATATTTCCTGTTTCGGTAATCTGGTGGCCAAACATTTTGCTGATGCCTTCGTTGTAATGCATCCGGTTATTGGTAATATCCCAATCCCAGATGGTATCGCTGGTGGCCTTGCTGAGAATGTCGTAACGTTCCAGCGCCATCCGCATTGTTTTTTCTGTTCTTTTCCGTTCTGTAATATCCCGTACAAAAGCCAGGCTTCGCCCGTCGGGCAGCATACGGGCATTTATTTCTGCATCCATTGCATTGCCGCTTTTTTTCTTCAGTCGCCTTTCGAAAAGAACGGTTTGTCCGGCAAAAATTTTATCCGCCACGGCCTGGTTAATGATAACAGGTTCATTAAAGAACATGTCCTGCAGCTTCAATTGCGTAAATTCCTCTTTGCTGTATCCCATCAGTTTATAGGAAGCTTCGTTGAATTCATAGATGGTGCCGTCGAAGGAATAAATGATCACCCCGTCTGATGCCTGTTCTATCAGCATGCGGTACTTCTCTTCGCTTTGTACCAGTTCATCTTCTCTTTTCTTTTGTTCGGTGATGTTGTTGAACAGAACCACGGCTCCTGAAACATTGCCCTTTCGGTCGAGCAGGGGAGAACCGCTGTTGCTGATCACCAGCGTGCTTTTATTCCGGGTGTGCAGTAATGTATTATTCTCCAGTGCAACGGGCAAGCCGTATTTGAATATGCGGCTTACAATGTTCTCAAATGGTTTTCCTGTTTCTTCATTCACCACCCGGTATACTTTTTCAAGCGGAAGGTTCCTGGCTTCATACCGGTTCCAGCCGGTAAGCTTTTCGGCGGCGGGATTCATATACACGATCCCGCCTTTTCTGTCGGTTGCGATCAGCCCTTCGCCGATATTATTGATGATGATACGCATGTGTTCTTCCTGCATCCGCAGTTTGCTGATCATCTTCCGTTGTCTGCGGTTTTCAATCACCAGCAGATAAAATACACAAAGAATAAGGAACATAGCCGTGCCAATGAACAACACATTGTCCGAAGCCATGGCCCGTAAGTAGGCCGGGTGCGTTTTGGTACTTTTTGATTGAATGTCTGCCTTGCTAATCTGTGTAATGGTAACAGCCAGCAGTAACATGGATGAAAACAGCACAAACAACAAAATGCTCCGCCTGGCAAGCCCGGCCCTGATATGTTTTAATTGTTTGTGCATTTTATCTTGCGGTTTTTCTTAATTCGGTTTAAGTGCTTATTTCTGAAGCAATGCTTTCGATGATGGCCGGTATCTTTTCAAATTCATCATACTTATCCAGGAAAAAATCGGCGCCTGCCAGTTTGCATTGCTGTTCTGTATTTAGGTCTATACGGAGCGACAATACAATGATCACCGTATCTTTTTTTACTGATTTGATCTCTTTGAGGAGAGAAATAGAACCACTGTCGGGCAGGCTTTTGTCGAGTATAACTACCGCCGGCATGGTTTCATGAAATAATGAAATGGCCTCCTTATAGGTAAGGGCTTTATAGAGGATGTTATCTCCTTCGGCTTCTGTAAGCAGGCTTGCAATCCGGTCGGGTATCCAGGCCGAACTGTCGATGATTAGAATTTTCATATTACCGGGTTAATACTGCAAAGAACCGGTAATAGCCAATGCTGAAAAATAGCAGTAGCGGGATAGCTTAAGTAGAAGAAGGGTAAAAGTAATTGTAGAAAAAAAACTACCTGCTTGTTTTTGTCATCGTACTTACATGTTGATATCAGAAATGATATGGTTGGAAATGGCGTAACGGGTAAGGTCAGAGTTGGTGGAAAGATTTAGTTTTTCCATTACCCGGCTTCGGTGTGTACTTACCGTGGTTAGGGCAATGGAAAGCATTTCGGCAACCTGGCTTACTGTTTTACCGGAGGCCAGCAATTTGAATACTTCAAATTCCCGGTTCGATAATAATTCATGTGGTTTTTTATCACTGTCGTTATCGAGGAATTTTTCGGCTATTTCGGAAGTGATGTATTTTTTGCCCAATGCAATGCGTTGTATGGCAACGATCAGTTCATCGGGAGCGGAATTTTTATTAAGATACCCCGAAGCGCCTGCTTTCAATACCCTTATTGCATAAAGGTCTTCGGGATAGATGCTGAGAATGAGTACAGGCAGTTCGGGGCGCAGCAACTTTATTTGTTCCAATGCTTCCAGTCCGCTGCGGCCAGGCATATCCAGGTCGGTGATCACCAGGTCCCATTGGTTGCGGGCAACTTCTTTTATCAGTGATTCAGCATCACCCACCTGCATGATTTCGGCATACGGATATTCATCTTTCAGTATCTGAATGATGCCCAGTCGTACAAAACTGTGGTCATCTGCGAGTATGATGCGTTTTATTTCCATAGTAATGTGCTCAGGTTTTTTGGTTAGTTAAAGGTAAACTGATCCGGATGCGGGTGCCTTTTCCCACAACTGAATTAAGATCAAAATTTCCATTCAATGAAACCACCCGTTCTTTCATTCCCAAAATACCGAACGTTTTTTTTGTTTTTGTCAGTTCCATGTCAAACCCGGCTCCATTGTCTTCTATATTCAGTAAAATATTTTCGTCATCTATATCCAGCGAAACCACCACCTTGCCCGCTTTTGCATAACGGGTGATATTGGTAAGCGCTTCCTGGAATACCCTAAAGACACAGGTGGCGATCTCTTCGGCGATCTTAATTTGTGTTTCGGTTGTTTTAAATGTGACCGGGATGCCGGTATTGCCGGTGAACTGTTGTGCCTGCCATTTTAATGCTTCCAGCAAACCATAGTCGTCTAAAATGACCGGCCTCAGTTCATTCAGTATTCTGCGGATGGATTGATTGCCCCCGTTGAGCAGGGTGATCACATTTTTAAGTTTGGTTTTGAATGCTTCATTTTCGGGCGGCGTTTTTTTATCGATCCAGGCCACGTCCATTTTGATGGCGGTAAGTTGTTGCCCCAGTTCATCATGTATTTCCCGGCCAATGCGTTTTCTTTCTTCTTCCCGCACATACAGCAGGTGAGCGGTTAACTGCCGCAGTTGTTCGGAAGTTTCTTTCATGGCTTCCTGTGCCTTTTTGCGTTCACTGATGTCGACCGATAAAATGAATAGTCCTTCGGGGTTGGGTTGTATGCTCAGTTCAAACCAGCTTTTGTTTCCATCCGGGAAAACAAATTCGTATTCAATATGCCTCGATAATCTGTCGGCCTTGCATTGCTCAAAGATTTGAAACAAGCCGGTATGTTCAATGCCGGGATAATTTTGCAGTAAGGTAGCAGTCTGTATCTGTTCTTTAGGATGGGGCCCTTGTTTGACGGCGGCATCATTAACGTACAGGCAGTTCCAGTTGTAATCATAGATCTGAACACCTTCCAGCATTTTGTCCAGCGTATTGCGGAAACGTTTTTCATTCTTTTCTATTTCAGCTTCCGCTTTTTTCCGTTCGGTTATATCGGTGGTGGTACCTACATAACCTACGATCATTCCTTCCGAATCCCTTTCGGGAATGGCCTGGCCAATTACCCATGCAATAGTGCGATTGGGGCGAACAAAGCGGTATTCCGAAATAGAGACCTCCTTTTTTTTGGTGGCTTCTTCCCAGCCCCTTCTCAGTTTTTCTTTATCTTCTTCATGTACCGCATTGAACCAGCCGTTTCCCATGGCGTCATTATAGGTCATGCCCGATATCTGGCACCAGCGGGGATTCACATAGGTTGTATTGCCCACTTCATCGGTGTGAAAGATCCCGACAGGCGATACTTCGGCCAGTGTTTGATAGCGCCGTTCGCTTTCCATTACAGCCTGCTCAGCATTCTTTCGCATGGATTCTTTTTCAAACACTTCAAGGGCAAAGGCTACGTCACCGGTTGCTTCCTCCAGCAGGGCAATCTCACTTTGGTCAAAAAAATTCTTTACCGGTGCATAAAAAGAAAAAGCGCCGATCACTTTTCCGAATTTGATGATGGGCAACGCCATGGAAGAACGGTAACCACGGCCCAGGGCATCTTCTTTCCAGGGCATCATTTGCGGATCGCTTTCTATATCGTTACAGATGTGATATTTTCCTTCACGTATGGCCTGCCCGGTGGGTCCCATCCCCTCCGGAACTTCGTTAATGGCTATGGGTTTTATTACGGAAAGATATTCTTTGTCCTCCCCGGCATGAACCACGGGTATCACCTGTTGTGTTCTTTCATCCACCAGGCCGATCCAGGCCATAGTGAATTTGCCCAGGTCTACCGCAATACGGCAGGCTTCTTTAAAAAGTGTTTCCTGGTCGGTGGTGCGAACGATCATCTGGTTCACCTGGCTGATGAAGAAGTACAGCCGGTTGGCCTTCATGATCTTTTCTTCTGCTTTTTTCCGGCCGGTAACATCTCTTATAAAAACGGAAATACCATCAGGGGATGGATATACATGATTCTCCTGCCAGAGATCCAGGGGTTCAAAATAATCTTCATTATGAACATACTGCTGTTCATTCATGGCTTTATGAAAAAGATCATAGGTGGCAGAACCCACAGCTTCCGGGAATTCTTCCCACACATTCTTCCCGATCAGGGATTGGGGGCTTCGCCCTACTAATTTTCCAACAGCTTTGTTTGCATAGATGTAGCACCAGTTTTTATCCAGGGCTATGAAAGCATCGGATATCCGTTCAATTAAAACCCGGTATTTTTCTTCGCTTGTTCTTAATTTTTCTTCTGCTTTCTTTCGTTCGGTGATGTCTCTTATAAAAGCGGTAAAAGATCTTTTCCCCTGGTGAAGAATGGGAATGATGGTAAGCTCTACCGGGAATTCATTTCCCAAACTGTTGACGGCGGTGATTTCTATCAGTTTATTCAGCACAGGGCCTTCGCCGGTTTTGGCGTAATGCTCCATTCCTTTTTGATGAGCCTCTTTGTGTTTTACCGGTATGATGGTATCGGTAAGTAACTTCCCGGTTATTTCCTTTTCAGTCCAGCCGAATATTTCTTCCGCTTGCGGATTCCAGGAAGTTACGGCGCCGGATTCATCAATGCTTATGATGGCATCCAGTGCCGAACTCAAGATGAGCCTTCTTTTTTCTTCGCTGGCTTTTAACGCCACTTCGGCTCTCTTCTTTTCTGTTATATTTCTGAAAAAAACGGACAACCCGCCCGGGGAAGGGTAGAAATGATTTTCAAACCAAAGGTCCTGTTCAATATGATGGGTCTCCAGGTAAACGTATTGCTGTGTTTCCATGGCCTGCTGAAGGGCCTTATAGGAAGGCCGGTCTTCCACTTCCGGAAAAACGGTCCATACCTTTTTACCGATCAGCTCTTCCGGAACACGATTGAATATTTCCCCGGCCTTTTTGTTTACGTAGGTAAAGAGCCAGTTGTTATCGAACGATACAAATGCATCGGTGATGCGTTCAAAGGTATCGGATAAAACCTGTTTGGATCTTGACAACTCATTTGTTCTTTGCTGTACTTTTTCTTCAAGACTTTCGTTAAGTTTTGCTAATGCGGCGGCTGTTTTTCTTTTTTCAGCATACTCGGTTCGTATACGTTGCACAAAAACACCCAGCAATAACAGGATTCCTATCACAGCAGAGCTGAGTACTCCTGTCAGGTTTCTTGCTTTCCGTTCATTTTCCTCCTTGCGTTGCAGCAATAATATATTCTCTGTGCTCCGTATTGTGTCAATAACATTTTTTATTTCCTCAGAAATTAACCTGCCCTTACCGGTTCGTACGATTTCCATGGCGGCCTCGGCTCCATCCTGGTTATACGTATGGATATTATTGTCGGAGAAAGCAATGCGGTTGTTGATGTGTACAGAAAGGGTATCTATCATTTTCTGCTGAACAGGATTGCCGGCTGTAAGCAACTTAAGTAATTTCAATTCTTCTTCAGTACGCTTCTTTGATCTTTCCACCTGGTCCAGGAAAGCTTTTTGCCCGGTAAGTACATAACCCCGGGAACCCGATTCATTATCTTTTACAGAAGAGAGTAAACTTTCGGTATGAACAAGTACTTCATTGGTGTGGGCCACCAGCCTGGCTGTTTTATCTACCTGTCTTGATTCGAAAATGGAAATGGCCACTACGGTTGCTATTGACAGCAACAGCAAAACAATGGTTGCAACCATTATTTTATCGGTTGTGAGCCTGAGCTTCATAAAAAACTTCTTAATGCGCCAAATAAACCGGGTACAAGCAGTTAGTGAATTGAGAGCAGAGTTTTTCTAATGCAGCATGCTGAATTGTAAGTTAAGAATAAAACCGGGTACTTCCCAGCGTTATGTTCGGAATTTTGAAAGGAGAACCCAATGGGCGCTACGCAGGGTAATGCCTGCCTGAATAATTGATCGGCACCAGGGGTGGGATCATCAACTCACCCCTTTTTCTTTCATGATGCGGTTGAGCCAGCGCAGCATGGCAAAAAGGATGAGCGTGGCGATCATCAGCAGGATGAAATTGACCCAGAAGAAATTCGCCTTGTTCTCATAACCATCCCAAAGAGTGGCCAGCAGGCCGGATAGTTTATTGCCGATGGAAGTAGCCAGGAACCAGCCGCCCATCATAAGCGAAGTGATGCGTACGGGACTCAGTTTTGAAACAATGGAAAGCCCCATCGGGCTTAGCAATAACTCACCGATGGTGATCACGCCGTAAGTACCCATCAGCCACCACACACTTGCTTTTTCGGCACCGTTGTTTGAAACATATACGGCGGCCACCATTACCAGTACCGATAAGGCAGAGAAGAATAAACCAAAGGCGATCTTGGTTGCGGTGGATGGTTCCTTGCTTCTTCTTCTTAAAAAAGCGAAGAAAGCCACGATCAGGGGCGTTAAAATAATAACCCAGCCCGGGTTGATAGACTGGCTGATAGGAGTTGACCACAGCGTAGCGTTACCCCCATCGGGAGGAAGATCTTTGGATGCTACATTTTTGAAGTAAACAGGGTAATTGTATTCCTTGATTACTTTACCGTCTTTTTTCTGCAGCCTGAACATTCCGTCGTATAATTCAACCGAATCTTTTTTATACGTAACGTCCTTGGCCTGCGACAGGCCTTTAAAAACATCTGCCGTAATGCCGCTCACCTGCCTGTTGGTATAATTATCTGCCCAAATGGTTAGTGCAGTTCCGTTCTGTTTGAACACGGCCCAAAACAAAACAACAGCGGCAAATATTGCCAGCAGGGCGGCAATGGGCCGCTTTTCCGATTGCTCGGCACGGAAATAAAGGGAAGAGTAAAAGTAGATGACCGGAAGGCAGGCAAAAATGAATGCATCGGTGCTGTCTGACCCGAAAACATTGCCGGGTATTATCCAGCCAAGTATTCCGGCAATGATCGTAGGGATAAATATGGTGAGTACGATCTTCGAAAAAGGCATGTCCTCTTTCGTCATGGGTTTCCGTATATCACCCGATGCATAATGTTTGGTGCCTGCCATGAAAGTGAATACGCCCAGGAACATTCCAACGCCGGCTGCAATGAATGCATATTTCCATCCCCAGATGATGATGATGGCTGCACTGAAAAAATTGCAGATGAAGGCGCCGATATTGATGCCCATGTAAAAGATATTGTACCCTTCGTCTTTTCTTTTTTCAAATTCGGGCGTGGAGTATAAATTACCCAGCAGGGTGGAGATATTGGGTTTGAAGAAGCCGTTGCCAAAGATCACCAGCGCCATGGAGATGTATAATACGGGCAGGCTGTGCACCGACATCAGGCAATAACCGGCGCCCATCATCAGTCCGCCGGCTATGATCGATTTCCGGTAGCCAAAATACCTGTCTGCCAGTAGTCCGCCGATAAAGGGAGTAAGAAATACCAATGCGATGAATGTGCCATACAGATCAGAAGCCTCTGTATTGGTCATTGAAAAACCATGTTCTACATTTTTCAGGTACAGCAAAAAAATGCCGATCATCAGGTAGTATCCAAAACGTTCCCACATTTCGGAAAAAAACAAATAGGGAAGGGCTTTGGGATGTTTCGCTGGCTGGCTCATGCGTTGGTTTTATTTTCAAGATAAATAAAAAAGGCGACCAGCAGGCCGCCTTTAAAATAATTTAGGAGGGAAATTATCTTACCCCATGCATCATCTTTTTCATCATGGGAGTTAATGCATACAATACAATACCTGCTAATCCGCAGAGCACTACAAACAACATAAAGAAATCATAAACATCCTTTAGCTTGACTCCCATAAAAGCGGGGTAGGCGGGTTTTATCAATCCCTGTGTTTTGATGGTCTCGTACTGTGCCGGTGTTAAAACAGCATCAAGTGTTTTACTGATGGTATAGGTAGTATCTTTATTAGCTTTTGCCTTGTTCATCATGGCTACAGATTGTTCAAATGCTTTATCCAGATCAATATTATTTTCCCTGGCCTTCTTTACATCAACAGCCGCGGCGATCTTTTCTTTACCCAAAATGAACAGGTCTCTGCCGCTGGCTTCCTTTTGGCCTTCCAGTATTCCTTTCAGGTCCACATTCTCTTTTTGCATTGCTATATATTTATCCGGAGAAGGAGGAAGCAGTGCACCCAGCACGCCGGTAAGCACATAACCACCGGCATTGCCCAGGAACCACACACCCATGAGCAGGGATGCAAACCGTTTTGGAGCAAGTTTTGCAACTAATGATAATCCGATAGGCGATAAACATAATTCGCCCCAGGTATGCAGCAGGTATAAAACAACAAACCAGATGATGCCGATCTTGCCGGTCATACCCAGCCCTTTTACCTGCGTAGCTATGATCAGGTAACCAAGCGCTATCAATAATAAACCCCAGGCTTGTTTTACGGGAGAGATGGGCTCCAGCTTTTTCTTGCTCATCCACACCCACATAATACTGAAGGGGATGGCAAATAACATTACAAAGATGCCGTTGAAACTTTGTACCATGCTGGGTTGCATCGTCCAGCCGAATATCCGAGTGTCCGTTTGGTTGTTGGCAATGAAAGTGAGTGAAGATCCCGCCTGCTCAAAAGCTCCCCAGAAGAACATCACAAAGAAGCAGACTATATAAAGAACCCATATCCGGTCCCGCTCAATTTTTGAGATCGTTTTATCAGAAAGGATCAGGAAACCGAGGCTGATGCCTGAAGCAAAGATGAACGGGTAAAGCCAGGCTTTGATAAAGGAAACGCCGGGAGAATCAAATACGACATGAAAGCCGTATGTAACAGCAACCAGGAGAAGGATTGATATGAGGATGTTGGTGTTTGTAAATTTTGCAGTGTCAGATTCGTCGTCGGGTGTATCTGCCTTATTGGGTCTGCCGCCGATGGCAGCGCCCTGTGGTGTAACCACGTATTTGTTTTTCAGGAATAAGAAAGTAAGTGTTCCGGTGAACATCGCCAGTGCGGCAACAAGGAAGCCCCATTTGAATGCCGTAAGATCCCTGATCCCGTCAGTTTGAACATCGCCAACGATGGGGCAGATGATCTGGCCGAGCGTGGCGCCCACATTAATGCCCAGGTAAAAAAGGGTGAAGGCTGAGTCGAGTTTATTCTTTTGTTCCTTGGGGTAAAGGCTTCCCACCATGGAAGAGATATTCGGTTTGAAAAAACCATTACCGAAAATGATGGCGATCAGGGCCACCCACATGATATTTTTCGCCAGGTCCAGGTTCTCGCTGTATAAAGTGCCGCTTAAGAAAAGCAACAACTGGCCAATGCCCATGGTAGTACCCCCCAGCAAAATACAATTCCTGTTGCCAAGGTATTTATCAGAAATATATCCGCCCAGCATCGGGGTCAGGTAACAAAGTCCAAGGAAGCCACCATAGATAATAGAAGCTTCGGTTTCTCCCATCAATAAAGCTTCTGCAAGAAAGAGGGACAACAGGGCCCTCATCCCATAGAAGTTAAAACGTTCCCACATTTCAGTTCCAAAAAGAACCCACAATCCTTTGGGATGACCGGTTTGTTGAATTGCTTGATCACTCATAAATAGAAGTTTTTATGTGCTTGTTAGTTGGTTTATCAACCCAAAATAGTGAAATTATATTTAGCATGGCCAAATTGAACCGGGCTATTTTAAAAGGAAGCGTTAAGAAAAACGACCCCCTTACCGGCCATTTAAAAAATAGTTATTGAAATACGATTGCAGAATTTTAAATTCGCAATCCTAATGTTCAAGCTTATCCAAAATTCAAGTTACCAATGAATATCCTTTTAATTGGCTCGGGAGGCCGAGAACATGCCCTTGCATGGAAATTGAAACAAAGCCCCCTGTGCAATAAACTGTTTATTGCACCGGGTAATGCCGGCACAGCTTTATGCGGCACCAACCTGCCCATTGGCGTTTCCGACTTTGAACCTATGGCAGCGGTCTGCACCGAGCATGACATCGAAATGGTTTTGGTAGGCCCCGAAGAACCA
>DAOQRQ010000035.1:0-13939 GCA_035355815.1 Ferruginibacter sp.
CCGTTCCAATTGTGATTCCCTGCTTAAATATAAGGCGCCTGTAATGGCCGATTCGCTGCTGAAAGACAGTGCTTATTTGAAAAAAATCTTTGATACCGCTCTGTATGCCGATGCGGATGAAAAAGTGGAAAAAGTGATCAGGCAACTGCAGGCCGACTGCGATTCTAATTTGCTAAAAGAAACATATAGAATAGTCCGGCTGCGGCAAAAAGCAAAGCCAGTGCCCCGTAAAAAACCGAAAGCTTTGCCCGCTGCACGGCGCTCATAACCGTGCCAAGCGCCATGATGATGAGCCCCAGCCATACTAAATTGATATGAGGAAAGATATATGCTTTGAGGGTTACATACTCAATGATCTTATCCGATTCTTTGATGCCGATCTTCACTTTCTTTTCGTTTCCTTCTGTAACCCCGGCAAATTTCACGTACAGGTTCTGTGCGTACACGGTATCATCCACCTGGTTAAGCCCATACTGATCTAAATGTACCAATGGCGATGCTTTGTAGTGCATGCTGTCTTTGCTGATGAAAGTGATATCGGCCATCAGGGCAAGGTCGGTTGGTTTGAAATGATATTTTCCGTTATCAGGGTTTCTCACCACGCTGTCTAAAACAAACATACCCCGGCTGTAAAAACCGGTATCGCCTTCGGCCAGTTCAGTTATTTTAAACTGGGCAGTATCTTCCGGCAGGTTATCTTTATTGATGGTATACGAGATGAACGTGAACACATCTTTACCCAGGTATGTTTTTGTATCGGGGTTGCTGCTCATGTTATTTCCCTTCATCAGGTACACGTCGGGATTGAGGGTGAATTCTTCCAGCACTTTTTTTGTTTCCTTGTCTTTGCGCTGAAAGAGCAACTCGTAAAAGCGGCGGCCCTTTTCATTTCCCAACGAATCTTTCAGGTAAGTAACTTCATAAGGCCCCATGGCGGCAGGTACCTGGCGTATGAGGGTGAGGTTCTCTAGGGGATCATCTGTTTGTTTGGTCAATGGATCTTTACCGGATATCTGCAGGTTGATGCCGTTGGCCATGCTGCTGCTGATCACTTTTTTATTACTTGCAGAGATTAAAATACCCACGATCATTAGCGCAAAACCTAAGTGAGCCACTGAACCACCGGCGGCTTTCAGTTTACCATTTAATCCGCTCCAGATATACATGGTATTGGCAATGAGTGCGTAGATGGATGCAAACAGGGCCACATAGATAGCGCCTAAAAACCCGGCGCCCATTTTATGATATTCAATGGGATAAAAAACAGCGAGTAAAGTGGTGATAGCGGCTGCCGTTAAAGTAGGCAGTGCCAGTTTTTTAAGTACCTGGCCCGGTTCTGTTTTTTTGTATTTGAAATACTGGCCAATGGCGCTCAGCAGGCCAATGATGATGGACACCAGGATAATCACTTTGTTGTACGAGAACTCCACATTTTCCGGCTGGGCAATGTTGGTGCCGAATAATTTATTGTAAACAGGGATGGATGTTTTGGCAATGATAAAGATGGCCGCCAGGAAAATGACCAGGGCTCCGATGAACATCCAGAACTCTCTTGAGTTGGTGCTTTCTTCCTTTTTTTCGGAAGGCATTTTTTTCAGGTTGATGAAAAATAATACCAACGATGAAACGGCAAATGTGCCGAGAAAAACTCCGATCATCAGGTTCATTACTCTAAAACCCAAATCAAAGCCTAGTATTTTAAATTGAACTGCATCTCCATTCTCTGTGAAGGAATGCACGGAGGTATCGCCCAAAACTCCCGTTCTGGTTAAATACGTTGAATACAGAACAAATACAAAACTTAAGAAGGCAAAAAGATAACTTGCTTTCAATGAATGGCCGGTTGCTTTGAATATTACCATGGTGTGCAAACCGGCAACCAGTATCATCCACGGAACCAATGATGCATTCTCTACCGGGTCCCATGCCCAGTAACCGCCGAATGATAAAGATTCGTAAGCCCATTTTCCTCCCATCATGATACCCACGCCCAGCACACAGGCGCCAAACAGGGCCCAGGGCAGGGCAGGAGTGATCCAGTCGCCCAGGCGTTTTGTTTGTATGCCGGCATAGGCAAAGGCAAAGGGAATGATGGTGCTGGCAAAGCCTAAGAACAGAACGGGCGGATGTATCACCATCCAGTAATTGCGGAGCAGCACATTTAATCCCACCCCGTCGTTGATGAATTTTAAATAATCAGGCTGACTGAAGATAGGACCGGCGATCTCGTTTCTTGTTAATACAAACGGGTTGCTTCCCAGGCGTACATTGCCTATATACAAGCCAAGTAACATCATCATTAAAAAGAACTGGGCAAAACTTATCACCGTCATTACCGGCGCTTCCCATTCTTTGGAACGGATCATGATGAAAACACCGAGTACACTGTGCCAGATGGCCCATAATAAAAAACTTCCTTCCTGTCCTTCCCAGATACAGGCCAGTAAATATTTTGATTCCAATTCTTTGGATGCATGCTTGTAGGCATACATGTATTCAAAAAAATGATTGGAGCAGATATAAAAGATGATGCCGAAGATGACCAGTATGGAAGCCAGCTGAGTGAAAAAACTGAGCCGGGCGAAACGCAGCCATGATCTTTTTTCAACAAGATCCGTTTTGCGTGATGCCGTAAAATAGGCAATGGTGGAAATGATGGATGCAACAAATGCAAGCAGTACAAAGAAGTGTCCTATCTGTCCGGGAAGTAAGTGTTCGCCTTCAAATTCCATCTGGGGTAATTAAAAATTAAGAATTAAGAAAGGATGCCTTGTAGTGCAGTGGATGTTCATGATGTTGGTTCGGGGGAATTAATCGTTTTTAATTCTTCATATTTAATTCCCTGCGTTTATCGTTTTCTCCAGCTGCTTTTTATCATCCTTGTATTTGCTCGGGCATTTCAGTAAAATATCGTTGCATTCAAAATGATCGGCCTGCATCTTTCCTTTCATCACAATGCGTTCGCTTTTCTCCAGGTCGGTGGGTTTGCTGTTGCGGAAGATCACTTTTGTTTTGCCGCCCAGGCTGTCGATGGCATAAAAAGAAAGATAGTTGGGATTGTTCAGCGGATCGTATTCGATGGGTTGGGTATTATCCACTTTAGCGATGAGGTGAACATACTTGCCCTGCTTTTCTTTGGCAGAATTGATGGTGTCGTAGGTGGAAAAATCGCCGGCAGAAAAAATGATCAGGGTTACGATCAGGGCAGCAATGGCCACAAGTATAATGATATGTGTCTTTTTCATGGTAAAAGAATTCGGCACAAAGTTAACTGAATTGACTGTTTTTCGGGCATTTTGAATAATATAGTTGCCGGTTCTGCATAATTGGAGGCTGGTGCTGTATTTTACATCCTGATCGGGCACCCGTTCATTAAATAACAAAGCAACTGCAAACCACCTCCACATATTATTCAAGAGAATTCATGGCCCGGATCGTTTTTGCCTGGCTGTTCGCTGTATTGGTCTTTTTCTTTTTCTCGAACAGCCTGCTTTCGCAGTTGCAGCAACCTGCATCAGCACTTGCTGCAGGCAGTGATACACTGAGCCTGGCCCATATCCTTCATGTTCCGCAATACCTGCTTTACCATTACCGGGCGGCACTTGCCTTTGATATTTTGCTTACCTGTTCCTGCATCATTTGTGTAATTATTCCGCAGCAACGGCTGTTCACCTGGATCAGCATTGCCGGCGTATGGATATTATATATGGCTTATTGTTCCATTCCCGGCGATCAGTATGTACAGGTGGGTTACCTGCTGGCGCCCCTTCCTTTCCTGGCATTAAAAGACAGAAAGTTTGACCTGCTCTGGAAACTGTTCCGCTATGGGGTATGTTTATTATATGTATCCATCGGGGTATATAAAATTTATTATGCCGCAGCAGGTGATATCCACCAGCTGGTTCATATCCTGTTGAAGGAGAATGCCGGATGGTTCCTGTTCACTGAAGCAGCGCCGCATTTACAGTCAACCAACTGCCTGTTGCAGGCCCCGGTGTTTTTGCCCTGGTATTTCCGGGTATCGATCGTTATTGACCTGTTGCCGGTATTGGGTTTCTTCACTAAAAAGTTCGACAAATGGCTGCTGACAGCGCTGCTTCTCTTCCAACTGGTAAATTTATTGTTATTGAATACCCCCTTTGTGGGGCAGTCGCTTATCTTTGCAGCGTTTTTGCCCTGGCACCAATGGGCAAAACGGTTACAAATAAATAACAGTGATGACTGATCTTTCGAATTTTGATCCCAACTCGGTTGGCAATCCCAACAACAATATTTTTGGTTTACCCTTTTCAGAAGAGGATGCAAGGCTGGTTATTGTTCCTGTGCCCTGGGAAGTAACGGTTAGTTACAATGCAGGTACGGCAAGGGCGCCCGAACATATCTTTAAGTCGAGCCTGCAGGTTGACCTGTACGATCCCGAAGTAAAGGATGGATGGAAACAGGGTTTTTACATGCGGCCCTGCGATAAGAAAGTGCTCATGAAAAGCGATTACCTGCGCAAGGAAGCCGAACTGTATATTAATTATATCGCACAGGGAGAAGAAGTGGCCGTTAATAAGTTCATGTGCAAATCGCAGAAAGAGATCAATGAAGGAAGTTTGTTTTTAAACAACTGGGTGTTTGAACAAACAAAAGGGTTGCTCGACAAAGGAAAACTGGTAGGGTTGCTCGGCGGCGACCACAGTACGCCCCTTGGCTACTTTAAGGCCATCGCAGAAAAGCACGGCGATTTTGGTATGCTGCAGATCGATGCTCACTGCGATCTCAGGAACGGGTACGAAGGATTTAAATATTCGCATGCCTCTATTATGTACAATGCGCTGGAAGAAATTCCACAATTGAAAAAACTGGTGCAGGTGGGCATTCGTGACTACTGCGATGAAGAAGCCGATTATATTGCCGCAAACAGCAGCCGGGTAATTACGTATTTCGACAAGGATATAAAAGAACGCCAGTACGAAGGACAGACCTGGCAGCAGATCGTTAACGAGATCATCAACCATCTTCCCGGAAAAGTGTATATCAGTTTTGATATCGACGGACTGGATCCAAAACTTTGTCCGCATACCGGTACACCCGTGCAGGGTGGCTTTGAAACGGAACAGGTCTTTTACCTGATAAAAAAACTGATCCAAAGCGGGCGTACGATCGTTGGTTTTGATCTGAATGAAGTGGGCATTAGCCAGGACGAGTGGGATGAGAATGTAGGCGCCAGGTGTTTATTCAGGCTGTGCAACCTGATGATCGCTTCAAATCCTGCCTGATGCAGTACCATTTTATTTTACAGGATAATACACAAAAGGCATACCGGCTGTTTACCTGGTTTCTTATATTCTTTCATCTGGTGGCGGCAGGCGTCATTGAAATGAATGGTACATGGAAACAAACCCGGGCAGAACTATTTATTTTTTTTATACTCCTTTGCGTTTCCGGCCTGTTGTATTATTTCTTCCGCAAACAAAAAACCTGGACGGATGCACTCGGCATTTCGCTGGCATTATTGTGTTTTGTTTTTTGGGAACGAAATGCGGGCATACTGGCTGCCATACTCATCGGGTTGATCTTTATACTGGTAATGGCCATACGAAAAAAGAAGACGGTCGTGTTTATCTCTGAAGAAGGGATCGTGGTGAAAAGGATCTTCGGCAAAACAAACTATGCCTGGCAACAATTAGATAACCTGGTGCTGAAAGACGGGCTGCTTACCATTGATCTTTTATCCAATAAAATGATACAGGCCGAACTGTCAAAGGAAAACGGGCTGGTTGATGAAAAACAGTTCAATCTTTTCTGCAGGCAGTATCTGCCAAACAAAAATTAACTTGCATACAGATGCTCACTCAAAGTCCATATATATTATACTCCGACGGTGAAGGAAATATCTTTGAAGATACTTCGCTGTATGTAACCGGCCGCAGCGGCTGGGATGCATTACCTGTTCCGGCAGACGAATGGATCGAATTGCCCGCCGGTGGAAACCTGTACGAATTACCCGGCCGGAAAGGAATTGGTATTGATGTAAAAACAGGGGAGATGCGGCTTTGCGAAAAAGGCTGGGCCGTAGCGGCGTTTATTCCGCCTGCACATACGGGCCTGTACATGGCTGCATACGAAACAGAAAAGGATGCACCCACGCTTCCGCTGTTTTGTTATACGGCCGCCGGCTGGCACCATGAAAAGATATATGTGCCTGCCGTTCGTATTGAACAGGATATACGGCAGGAAGCAGAAGGATATGTAGATGAATTGATCGAAACAGGAACAAAGAATTTGTTGCATGCATACCCGCACAACCGCCTGGTAAAACATTTAATGGAGAACTGCTGCATGACATACACCTGCCCGGCTGCAAGAAATTTAGCGATCGGCCGGTGGGAGTGCCCGGTACCGGTTTCGCCGGCCTGCAATGCAAACTGCATCGGTTGTATTTCTTTTCAGCCCGAAGAAGAGACCATCTTCAGCACACAGGATCGTTTAACCTTTAAACCTACGGCAGAAGAGATCGTTGAGTTTACGGTTCCCCACCTGGAAACAGCGCCTTATCCCATCATCAGTTTCGGGCAGGGCTGCGAAGGCGAACCGATACTGATGTGGGAAACGATCAAAGAGGCCATCATTGAAATAAGAAAACATACAAAGAAGGGGAGCATCAATATCAATACAAACGGCAGCCGGCCCGATGCCGTGAAGGAATTATGCGAAGCGGGGTTGAACAGCATCCGGGTAAGTACCAACTCGGCAAGAGAAAAAATTTATACACCCTATTACCGTCCCAACAATTATACGTTTGATGACTTGGTGGAAAGTTTAAAAGTAATGCGCAGTTATGGCGGCTGGACAAGCATCAATTATTTTGTATTTCCCGGGATGACGGACAGCATAGAAGAATACGAGGCATTAAGAAAGCTGATCAGGGAAACCGATCTGTGCATGATACAATGGCGCAATTTTAATATCGATCCCGATTGGTATCTGGGAAAGATCGGCGTAACCGAAACAGGGGAGTGCATGGGCGTTAAACAGATGATGGAGTTGATCCGGGAAGAATTTCCACAATTGAAGTTTGGATATTTCAATCCTTCCATAGAAAGAATAAAAGGAAATTTTGAGGTTGATTTTGCGCATTGATCCCGGGCATCATTCTCCTTAGTTTAAAAAACAACAAAATAAACTGCGAAAAAAAACGGAAAGAGCTGTAGTAAGCCCCGTTGAAGTCCATATTATTATTACATCCTTTGTTCAGTAATTGATTTTTTAATCTAAACTGAACATGATGAAAACAAGATCAAACTGGATAGTTGTCCTATCCCTTGTTATCCTGGCTGCAGGATGTAAAAAACAAGATCTGCAAAAAGAAAATGGGGCAGGCGCTGGAGTGGTAACTCAGCATGCTAAAGCATGGGTAGAGTCGCAAACTTCTGCTGCCGGGTATCAGAATTTTTTATTGGGTCAAAATCTGATTGAAGTGCCGCAAAAGATCCTGTGGCATGAAACAAAGGAATTTCCGGGAACAAGAACAAGTATCACACCGGTAAGCTTTACGTCGGTTGTTGGAACATTGCCTGTAAATAAATACCTGGTAACGGAAACGGATGATGCAGGCAGGGTACAAAGAGGCAATTATTATATTGTACTCACCGAAAAGAAAGAGCAAAGCCCGTCTTCCGAAGTGATTATTACGCCGGAATTATTTAATTCGAAAACGGTTCCAGAAAATTTTAAAGGGGCCATCATTAAATACGACCTTAATAATAATAAGGTTTTATCCAAACACTATGAAGGAGGTGTTCTGACAGGTAAAGATGATAACTTAGTAGTGCGAAAAAGCAAAAACCAGGTGCCGGTTGAAAATACAGCGCCTTTACCCGAAGGATGCAGCTATATTACGATTGACTGGTACTGGCAAACCTGGGTTAATGGTGTTTTGGTTTATGAAGAGTATTTGTTTTCTTCACAGGAAATTTATTGTCAGGGAAGCGGGGGTGGCGGAGGAGGAGGAGGTGTGACTCCTCCGACTGATCTTGAGATGTGCCAGGCAGCTCTTGCAAGTATTGTAAGTTCAACGACCTCTGCAAACCAATTGGTATCAAATGAAATAGAATCAGAATCGCCCTTGACCCGAACAAGATTGTACTCATGGAAATGTGTAAAGAATATTGGTTGGTGGGTTGTAGCATATGACAAAGGAGTACAAAAAAGGATTGCAACGAATAAGCCATGGACATGGCTTTCATTAGAAAATTTAAGTGTTGCTAAACAAGGAACTACTGTTTCTTTTGGAGGTGAAGTGACTGCTACAAAAGTAACTTCACAGTCGGTACTAGGTATTTCTCATGCAATAATGTATATAGTAGTAAACATTAAAACCACTGTTGCAAAAAATGCTGTTTCATTGACGGATGAAAGAGATATATCATCGCATTTTACATATTATGTTGATACAGCACCTATTCCAGGATTTTAATAAAAGCTTTGTCATGCCCCATTTCAATGCCTTTGTGATTTACTTCTTACTACTCACTTTTGTTTCGTGCAGAAACCCGTTTAATAACGAACATGCTGCAAAAGTTGGGTATGATCAAGTCACAAAGGCATGTCTTATATCTGACGTAACAAGTTTTGATTTGGACAGTAAAGAAGTAAAACACTACCCTGATAGTATTGTTATTTATTCTTATCAAAATTTCCTTGTGCTTAATACATATAAATTAGATAGATTCTATAGTGTTTTTGAAAAAGAAAATGTTTCCGAAGTGAAACTTGTAAAAGAAGTTAAAAGTTGGGCTTTTTTTGTTTATAAGTTACATAGTAAAGCGGGAGCCTATTTTGATTCATTAATAGCTCAGCCTAGAATTATAAACGCAGATTCCTTTTTGTTAAAGAATACACCAAAATTTCAGATAAACGAGGATATAGAAAATCACTGGAATCTGAACGCTTGTAATGCTGATAAATCAGTTATCGAAAAAGTATTTTCTGCAAAAAATGCAAATCAATCCAGCAGGAAGGATACGCTGAAGCTGTTCTTCTCTGATTTGATTAACACAACCAATTATAGTATTTCAAAGAAGATTGATGAGAAGAATAAGAGCCACTTATTCAGTGTGCAAATTCTGTTGAATCACTTTTACGACAGTGCCTCAAAAGTAAATGTCCCCAGGCTTGAAAGTTTTGTAGAAATACGTAGCCTTGGTATTTCAAATAAAGAGGTTGATGATATTAAACAGCTTGTTACTATAAGCGAAACCAAGTATCTAAAAAATCTGAATTGACTTTCGTAAAATCTGAATTTCAATACCTCAAAAACAACTTCAAATAAATAGTATAGTCATCTACTATCTGCCAGTCGGTTGTTGCTTTTGATTTGAAGATGTATTCTCCTTTTTCGGTTCCGGCAAAAGAAAAATAACAGGATGGGTTGCTGATGCTGCCGCATCTTAATACTTCCAGGCTTACATATATCTCCCGTTGCCTGAATGTAAAATCGTACGCACTGATATCAAACTCGGATACCTTGTCATCCAGCGTTAGTTTATGGATGCTGGTGCTGATGGAATCGTTGAAGATCTCTTCACCGGGAATACCGTCAACTACTTTCCGCATGTGCACGCGGATGAGGCAGGTGTCGCACATGTTACTTACCTTAAACCGTACCTTATCAATTTTAAATTCCTTGTAAGGCAGCCTGAAAATGCGGCCGATCTCGCCGCCGGTATGTTCTGCGTTCCAGCTCCTGAAATAGCCAACCGATTCGGAACCGGAACCCTGTACATCGTGTTTGCTGAATGCTTTGATAGTAACGTTCTCCAGGTTCCCTGTTTTTTGCGACAGAACAAATTCTTTTTTATGCAGGGCCTCTGCAACCGGGATCTTTAATGTTTCGTAACCCACCATGGATATCTGCAGGGTATCGTTCTTTGATGGTTTTGAGAGCTGCAGGGAAAAAAAACCAGCCTGGTCAGTGAGTTCCCCGTCTTTTTGATGGAGCAGTTCCACACTGGCGTATGCGGCCGGTGTATTATCCTTTTCATAAACAACCCGTCCTTTTATATTCACTTGCGAAAAAGCAGTACTGGTAAAGAACAAGGCAGAGACGACGGACACAAAGAAAAGAATGGGTACCGTTTTTTGTTTACACTCCATAATGAACACCGGGTTAATCTTCTGCTTTGGTAAAAAAGTGCAATGCTAACGTAAAAAAAATAGTTTACTGCGGCGGCCGTTTAAAATTTGATGAGTGGTATAAATTCTTACCCTTTATTAAAATGCGATTAGAGAAAAAACTATTGTCCGGCCAGTTTCGCATAATCGAATACCAGTTGACAAAAAGTTTTTACACCTACATACAATTGGCTGTCGTCGATCATAAAATCAGGCGTATGATGTGGCGGCGCCAGTTTGGGGTCATTGCCTGCCGGCATTCCGCCAAAATAAAAAAAGAAGGCAGGCGCTTTGGTACCAAAATAACTGAAGTCTTCGGCACCGGTCACCCATTCCATGGGTCGTACTTTATTCTTACCTGCTGCGGCCTGCAGGGATGGGATCATCTTTTCAACCAATGCCGGGTTGTTGTAAGTGACCAGTGTTTTTTCAATAAAATTCACTTCAGCGGTAGCATTGGATGCCTCGGCGATCTTTGATGCGGTCCATTTCATTCTTTCCTGCACCTCCTGCAGCATTTTACTGTCTAACGTGCGCAGGGTTCCTTCCAGCATGGCTTCTTCGGGAATGATATTGAAGCGTACGCCGCTGTTGAATTTTGCAACGGTTATCACCACCGGCGCCCTGGTAAGGTCCATCTGCCGGCTTACGATATTCTGAAAACCTTCAATGATCTGGGCAGATATGGCAATAGGATCAACACCCAGCCAGGGTTGTGATCCATGCGTAGACCGGCCTTTTACCTTAACCGTGAACTGGTGGGCCGAAGCCATAAAAGCACCCGGCTTGTATTGAATATCGCCGGCGGGTATCCATGATTCGATATGCATTCCAAAAATGACATCTACTTTCGGGTTGTCCATTACGCCCTCTTTTACCATCAGGGAAGCGCCGCCTTCTTCGCCTTCGGGTGGACCTTCTTCCGAAGGTTGAAATATGAACTTAACCGTGCCTTTGATATCTTTTTTCATGGCAGACAGAACCCTTGCTGCACCAATAAGCATGGCCACATGTGCATCGTGTCCGCAGGCATGCATCACCGGCACTTTTTTGCCCAGGTAATCCGTACTGTCTTTTGAAGCAAAGGGAATGGCCACTCTTTCTTTTACGGGTAAGGCATCCATATCGGCCCTCAGGGCAATACAGGGCCCGGGTTTATCGCCTTTTAGTGTGGCAACCACACCCGTTTTGGCCACGTTTATTCTTATGTCGAGCCCAAGCCCCTGGAGCTGTTCAACGATATAGGCGGCAGTTTTGAATTCCCGGTTGCCCAGTTCGGGATTTTGATGAATATGCCTGCGCCATTCGGTTAACAGGGGTTGTAATTCGGTTGCTTTTTTTGCAAAAGCGGGCTGGTAATCCTGTGCGTTTGCATAAGGACAAACCAGGCTTATCAGCAAGGGTATCATCAGGTTAGTGATTTTACTCATCGGTGAGGCTAAATTGTTGAGTCGTAAATATCGGTGAATAAAATTCTTAAAAAAAATTACCCCGTTTTGATTTAGTATTGTCAATTATCAGTATAATTGTGTTTCCTTTTTTAAATTTTATCAAATAAACCAAAAGCTTATGGTTAATACCTTTACATCTTTCTCTATATTTCATAATTACTCTGTAAAAAATTTCTGAACAATTTATTGTTCAACCCCCTGTTGAAAACGATACTGAACTGGTTCCTCAGGGTAAACCTTCTTAATTATTTTAAAGCAAACTATCAGATTATGAAAAAACTTCTGCTCTTCTTAATTCCGCTGTTGTTCAGTGTGTTTGTAACGAACGCACAGTTCAGCAATCCGGAAAATGATGCAGCCATGCAGTTGGTTGGAGCAAACAAGGACGCATTGCGCCTGTCTGCCGAAGACCTGAGTAATGTTATTGTTTCAAGTACTTACCAGGATAATGCTTCGGGCATCAGAATGGTATACCTGAACCAGACATACAAAGGGATTCCTGTTCTTAACCAGATGCTTGTTCTTGCATTTAAAAATGGTAAACTCGTTTCCAATGCCGGTAAATTCAACCACAGCATGGAAAAATTTACCATTGGTAAAATGGCAACGCCTTCCGTTTCTGCAGAATCTGCAGTTCAGTCGGCTTTGTCTGACCGTGGAATGAGGCCAAACCAGATGGCTGTTGCCATCCGCACCAGGGACAATGGTCACCACGTTGAGTTCAGTGATATGGGAGTTTCCCGTGAAAACATCACTGCTCAGTTGATGTGGGTTGCAAAAGAAGAAATGGTGAATAATGTACTTGTATTAACCGGGATGGAACTGGCATGGCAGGTTAAACTGGTGCCAAAAACCGAATCCGATTACTGGATGGTTAATGTAAATGCTATGGATAACCGGATATTGGGTATGGATAACTATACCGATTATGATAACTGGGGAAATCCATTTACAGCAAACAACGGGGTTAACTATCCCGGATTTTTGTATGGTGACCTGAAGTCTGCCAATGCAGAAGAAAATACCTTATTTGAATTCAGGAAGGTTAATGAAGATCCTTCTATAATAACTACCGCTACATACAGGGTCATTCCTTTCCCTGCAGAAGCGCCCAGTTTTCCTAATGGCGCTCATGCACTAAGAACTGATCCATGGACTGCAGCTCCGGGTAATGCCACTTCTTTAAAATGGCATACAGGCACAGGTGGTACAGACTATTCTTACAGCCGCGGTAATAACGTGTGGGCTTATGAAGACCGTACCGCACCTACCAATACAGGTTCTCAGGCCAAATCGGCTAACTCTACTACGGCCCTTCCTAACCTGACATTTGATTTTACGCCTGATTATACAGTAGCTCCCACGCAAACTGCTCCTGTTCCAAACCAGCAATTCAATATAACCAACCTGTTTTACTGGAACAACATTATACACGACGTAATGTATATATATGGTTTCAATGAGGTAACGGGTAACTTCCAGGACGATAACCAGGGACGCGGTGGTGCCGGTAATGATCATGTGAATGCAGAAGCGCAGGATATCGGCGGAACAAATAATGCAAACTTCGCTACACCAGCCGATGGAACAAGCGGACGTATGCAGATGTATCTGTGGACACTGTCAACTCCGCAAAGAGATGGCGACGTGGATAATGGGATCATCACACACGAATTTGGTCACGGTATCAGTAACCGTTTGACCGGTGGACCCGCCAACTCTGGTTGTTTGGGTAATGCCGAGCAGATGGGTGAGGGCTGGAGTGATTACTATGGTCTGATGTTCACCCAAAACTGGGCAACGGCTACACTCAATACCGGTTTCAACTCTCCCAGAGGTATCGGTACATACGCGTTGAACCAACCTCCAACAGGTGTGGGTATCCGTTCTCAGCGTTATTGCACCGACTTTACTATTAATAATAAGGTGTATGCCGCTACCATCCCTGCTCAGCAACATGATCGTGGTGAGATATGGTGCGCCACATTGTGGGACATGACCTGGAATATCATTAACCAGGTGGGTACCATCAATCCAAACTTATATGACCTTGCCGGAGGCGGTGGTAATAATATTGCCATGAAGCTGGTAACAGAAGGTTTGAGATTGCAACAGTGCAGTCCCGGTTTCATCAGCGGCAGAAATGCAATATTGGCTGCTGACCAGGCTTTATACGGTGGTGCATACAGTTGTGCTATCTGGGAAGCTTTCCGCAGAAGGGGTATGGGTGCTTATGCATCTGAAGGTTCTACCAGCAGTGTAACTGACCAGGTGCCTGATTTTATTCCTCCAATTACAATGAATGCTACTCCAAATGCCGCAACGAT
>DAOQRQ010000036.1:0-13708 GCA_035355815.1 Ferruginibacter sp.
TGTAACCACCTGGCTGGTTTTCTTTTTCCTGATAGAAGGACTGCATGATGAAACGGCAAAAGCGATCAGCAATATCATGCGGAATGTATTCGGACTTACAGGTGTGTTCGTATGGGCCTTTGCCAGTACCACCAATGTGATGGTGAGCAACCTGATGGGGCAGAAACGGGAAGACAAAGTGATTGAAGCCATCACCCGTACGATGATACTGAGCATAGGTTTCTGCGTGGCCATGTGCCTGCTGGTAAATATTTTTCCACAGGTATTTTTCGGGCTGTTTGGCCAGGGAGAAGATTTTGTTCAGAAAGGAATTCCTGTATTACGGGTTGTTAGCCTGGGCCTGCTGCTGATGAGCATTGCCAATATCTGGCTCAATGGCGTTACCGGTACAGGAAAAACAAAGATCAACCTGCTCATAGAAATAGTGGCCATTACGGTTTATCTTGGGTATACCTGGTACTTCATAAAACTCAACTATATTTCATTGGCCATGGCATGGAGCAATGAACTGGTTTACTGGTCTGCCATCTTCATTATGTCTTTTATTTACCTGCGCAGCGGAAAATGGAAGACGAAGAAATAGACCATTCGCTTCTCATTGTTTTTCAACCAGGCTGTTGTAATAGGAAATGAGGTCGGCATAATCTGCATCCGACCTGCCGGATAAATTCTTTGTTCCGATATACGCTCTCAGTTCCTCCTTTTTATCTTTTACCATGTTTGGCAGATCCTTAAATTTCTTAACGGGAGTCAATACCGTTTCTTCCAAAAGAAAATAGGAACTGAACGTAACGATGGTTTGTTCGGTGGTTCCCGAACCATAAGGCTTGGTTTCGTTGATCGTTTTTACAAACCGTTTTAAAAGGGTTGCTTTTCCTTCTGCGATCAGCTGGTACCAGCCGGGTTCTGTCTTTCCCGATACAGTAAGATAGGAGGAATGAATGAACTGGTATTTTTTCCCGGTGCCCGAATCGGAAAGGATAACGGCTTTAATGCCTGGGGCAGCCAGCATTTCACGTCCGCCCGTCTCCAGGTAATGAACGGAATGATCCATCAGGTCAAGACGAAGGTAAATACTGTCGTATGCAAATCCGCCGCTCATGATCACTTTTCCTCCCATCCATTCTTCTTTAAAATAAGGAGTGCCATCCACCACTTTCACGTATTTGAAATTCTGGAATGGCTGGCCACCCACTGAATAGAGTGACCCGGCCGTATTGGGAAGTGTGCTTTTTCCGACATCAATTACTTTTTGTGCAAAACTTGTAAACGCTAACAGGAAAAACAGCAGGCTGAATAAGGTCTTCATGGCAAATGCTTTCTCTAAAGATAGAAAAAAACGGGCAGGCTTATTTTACTTTCTTTGCTTTTTTCTTCGCCAGGTTTTCTTTCATTCTTTGTTTTACCATTTTGGTTACCAGGGAAGCCGGCAGGGGATTTTCGGGGGTAAACTGTATGGTTCCTTTGGAGGTCTTGAAGTTTTTCAATTCTTCCTTCATTTCTTTTATGAGGGAGGAATTTCCCGGGAAAAAACTGCAATGATTTTTGAACCCGGCAAAATAAACCAGCATGCCGTGGTATTTAAAAGCCGGCATACCATAACTGATCAGTTCTTCCGCCTGGGGCGCTGCTTTACGGATGGTTTGCCTCAATTTTATCAAAAGCGGTCTCATTCTTTCCGGAACAATGCTGATATAGCTGTCAATATCCTTTATGGAACTGTCCTGCATGGTTTATTTTTTTGCTTTATCAAAATGAAGTAACCAGTGATTGCCGTATTTATCTGTGAGGTCGCCAAACAAGGCACCCCAGAAACTGATCTCCAATGGGTGATTCCGGGTTCCGCCAAGAGAAAGCTTTTCATAAAAGGATCTTATTTCTTTTTCATTGCTGCAATCGAGCATCAATGAAACGGCATTACCTTTTGAAAGGCCATCATTCGCTACCATGTCGGATCCCATCAGTACTAAACCTTTTTTGCTGAGGGTGGAATGAAGAATAGAATCCCTCATCTGCCGGGGCATCTTATCCGAAAGCGGCGATTCGCCAATGGTTTGAAAATGCAGTTCGCCGCCCAGGCATTCTTTATAAAACTGCATCGCTTCCCGGCAATTGCCGTTAAAGGTCAGATAGCCATTGATCCCCTTCATCGTTCAGCGATTTGCTTCAGCGCCTCCATGGCTCTTGGAAATACGTCTTTAAAATATTGCTGAAAGTCGCTGGTGGTTTGCAACTCGGTATTTAAAACGGTTTGCCCGTTCTCTTCCGATAAGAAATAACTTTCCAGGGCGCCTTTCCATTCACCGCCCTCCACATCTTTTCCTTCCTTTATTTCGCCCTGGTGCTTAAAGCTCATCTGGGTATTGGGAACGAGTTTATCGATGATGGCAAAAATCCCGCTGCCGCTGGGGTTCAGAAAATCGATGCGGCTTCCTTCCTTCCAGTCGCTTTTGGCGTAGGAGCCTGCAGTAAATACAGATGTCCATTCCCGGTAGTTCCGGTCGTCCCATAATGCACGCCATACTTTTTCACGGGGTGCATTTATTTTCATGTTGAATTTGAGTGTGATCATGTATTTATGTTTTAAATGTTAGTCCTGCTTTCAGTAATGCTTCTTTCAACAGGGGTATGGATGTTTTTCCCATGCCATGCAGGGCAAGTATCTCTTTTTCACTGAAACGGGATAATTGTTTGAGTGTTTTAACTCCTTTATTTTCCAACGCCCTTCTTGCAGGCGCTGAAAGAACAAAAAGAAATCCTTCCACTGGCCTGCGCTGCTGTTCACATAGCGGGCATATTAAACAATCGCTGCTTTTATAATAGCGGTGTCCGTTCGGGCATAACCGGAGTGTTTTTTTGTAACCGGCATTTTTATCAGGCATTCAGTAACTTTTCAATATCGAATTTTTTCATCTGCATAAAGGCCTGAACCACCCTTCCGGATCTTTCCGGATCACTCATCAGTTTACCCAGCACCGTTGGAACGATCTGCCAGGATACGCCGAACTTATCCTTCAGCCATCCGCACTGGCCTTCTGATCCGCCTTCGGAAAGTTTGTTCCAGTAATAATCGATCTCTTGCTGCGTTTCGCAATCAACCACAAATGAAATGGCTTCATTGAATTTGAACATCGGCCCGGCATTCAGTCCCATGAACTTTCTTCCGTTGAGCTCAAAGTTAACCACCATGGGTGTGCTCTCAGTTATCCTGGAATTGTTGAAGATCCCACAGTAAAATTCTGCTGCTTCCTGCGCATTACCATCATGCCAGAGGCAGGGATATATCTGGTTATTCATTGTAAAAAATTTAAGTGTTGGTGATCTATTTTGTTTTCCTCTTGAATGTGGCATAGATGGCCATGGCGTGGCCGTGGCCCAGCTCAAAATCCTTTTTCAGCCAGGCAACGATCTCTCCTGCTTTTGTCTTAGGATCTAATTCTCCTTTTTTTATAAAGCCTTTCTTTTCGGCCAGTTTAATAAAGTCGGCAGGCGTTTTACCAGTCCTGGCTTTGATATTATCGATATATGCCTGGAATGACATCGCTAAATGATTTATGGTTATTAAGATCTATCAGCCTTGTGCTTCGGTATATGCTTTAAAGTTGTTCAGTATGGCCTGCCAGCCGGCCTGCTGCATTTCAACCGGGTTTTGGTCTTCGGCTTCAAACATTTCCACGATATGCGTTTGGTTACCCGTTGATTTAAAATCTATTTTTACTTTGCGTCCATCGCCCATGGTATATTCAATGTACTCGTTGGGTTTTACCAGATCGTATACGCCGTCAAAATCAAAACCAAAACTTCCGTCCTTTGCTTCCATGCGGTACAAAAAATTTCCGCCGGTACGTATATCATTCTCTGCACGGGTGGTATGCCAGTCGGGCGAAGCCGCCCCCCATCGGGTAATGTCGCCGGGTGTATTCCAGGTCTTCCATACTTTTTCGACAGAAGCATTCACGGTTGCTTCAATGGTGATGGTTGTTCTTTCAGTAGTTGTCATGGTCATTATTTTTTAAAGTGACCGTTTATTTTAACGATACAAACATACGGCAGCAGTTTGTATCCCGTACTGTGCAAAAACGACAAATGAAGGGCTGTTTGCGACAAACTATTTCCCTACCTTTAAGGTATGAAAAATGTAGCCATCCTGGTGCCGGAAAGCTCGGTACTACAGGCCATTGCCGATCCGCAATATTGTTTCAGCGCTGTTAACCAGTTCCTGGTGCTGTCGGGCCAAAAACCCTTATTTAATGTACAACTCGTTGGCGCAAAAAAAGAAGTAAAACTGAACGATGGCAGGTATTCGGTGCATACGGATAAATTGCTGAAAGAGGTTAAAAAGACCGACCTCGTTTTTATTCCTGCCCTGTTTGGTGATATGGGCGGAGCGGTAAAAGCAAATAAAGCACTGGCGCCCTGGATCGTTGATCAGTATAAAAAAGGAGCCGAAGTGGCTTCGCTTTGTGTGGGCGCTTTTTTGCTTGCTTCCACAGGTTTGCTTAATGGGAAAAAATGTTCTACACATTGGGGCTATACCAATGAGTTCCGGGAAATGTTCCCCCAGGTTGATGTACAGGACGGAAGTATTGTTACGGAAGAAAGCCGCATCTATTCGAGCGGCGGCGCAAACTCTTACTGGAACCTGTTGCTGCACCTGGTAGAAAAGTACACCGACCGGGAAACAGCCATTCTTGCCTCTAAATATTTTGCCATTGATATTGACCGCAGCAGCCAGTCGGCCTTTGCCATGTTCAAAGGACAGAAGGAACATAAGGATGAAGCGGTAAAAAAAACACAGGAATATATTGAACAGAATATAGAAGAAAAGTTGACCGTAGATGAACTGGCCGCTAAGGTTTCGGTGGGCCGAAGAAGTTTTGAACGCCGTTTCCGGAAGGCCACCAATAATTCGGTACTGGAATATATTCAACGGATAAAGATTGAAGCGGCCAAGCGAAGTTTTGAGACCAGCCGCAAGAACATCAATGAAGTGATGTTCAATGTAGGATATACCGATACCAAAGCATTCCGGCTCACCTTTAAAAAAATAACGGGCCTTACACCCGTTGAATACCGCAACAAGTATAATAAGATAGCAGCAATGGCTTAAGGATCTATTGCAGCTGGCGTACTATCTTTTCTAAACGGTTGTTTCTTCCAGTAGGTCAAACTGCGCCATACCCATTCCATCGGGCCAAACCGGAAGTACCGCAACCAGATATGGCTCCATATAATTTCCACCGCCCACACGGCAGCCACTACATAATATAACTGGTAATATTCCAACCGGCCAAACAGCCCGAATCCAATACCCACAAAAATAATATTGCACATGATCGATTGCATCAGGTAGTTGGTAAAAGCCATCTGCCCTACCGGCCGCATTAAGGCAAAGAGCCATTTAAACCAGCCCGATTTATACAGCAGCATGATGAGTCCGAATATGCCGATGGAATGAATGAAACGCTGCAGCTCATAAAACTCAAATTTTTTATTCTTCACTATTTCGAACCAGTTAAAATGGTAACTCACATCGTAGTGAACAAAGAGGTAACTCAACGGCAGGCCTACCCCAAGCCCGATCACGGCCATCCAGGCATATACTTTTGTTTTTGCCTCGCCTTGTAAGATGCCGAGTTTAAAAAACGCAAGGCCGATGAACATAAACAGCGGCGCATCAAATATTGCCCAGTAGTACATGGCCATTGTTTGGCCTTCTTCTGCCAGTTTGCTTCTGGCCTCATACAACTCCGCATATCCGCCCCTTACTTCCTTCAATTGTTTTTCCATTCTTTTCTTTTTCTCTTCGGGCTTCACCTTTTCTTTAAACTCATTCAGGGCACCCAGTTGTTCCTTCTGTACATCGGTGAGTTTTATTTTTGTGGTATCAATGGCTGCCACCATCTCTCCTTTTGTGATCATTTCTTTTCTCTTATACAGGTCCCGGTTCTCCCGGGCCGTCATCAGCACCAGGCATACCAATGCGGCAAGAAACAGGTATTTTGGCGCCAGCCTGCGAAAGGCAAAAAGAACGATACCACAGATGGCATAATGATACAGTATGTCCCAGAACCACAGCAATACATAGGCATGAAACACGCCGAACAGCAATAACCATAATTGCCTGCGGAGAAAGAGTTCGGCAGGCATTAACCCCGTTGTTCGTTTTTCCAGCCGGGTTACAAAGATGAACATGCCTGCCCCAAACAGCATGGAGAAGATGCCCCGCATGCTTCCTTCAAAAACACCGGGCCCAAAAACATACCAGAAAATATAATTGAGATCGCCCTGCGGCTGCAGTGAAAAATCGTTGATGGCAATATAGGCCAGCCCAAAACCAGGAATGTTCATCAGTAGTATTCCCAGGATGGCAATACCCCGGAGACTGTCGATGATCGTAATTCTTTCCTGCTGGCCGATCGGCGCAGCCAGTGATGGGGACATTGCTTCGTTTGACATACCAGGTAGTTTTGTTTATTGCAGGTAAGAAACGATATTTTTATGTAAGAACAAAGCAAATAAAAACCGCAGCCATTACAACTGCGGTTCTTTTATTTCATTTCAACTGATCAATTCGACTGCCAGCTGTTATTTTTAAAATTCATATCCGGTAAAATCTTTGCCTCATCCAGTGTAACGCTTTTTAGTTCTTCAGTGGTGGGCAGTTTCACTTTCCAGCTATTGGTATTATTCCATACTTCTACCGGAAGTTTCAGGCTTCCTTTTACACCGCTCTTTGTTTCGTAGCTGATGTTCACCGGCAATGCCATCTGTTCCATGTTCACAATGTTAACCACGGCGCCTTTTGTTGCATCGTTATTATCGTAGGTAACGGAAGCAATGGCCTGGTCGAATTTATAATTTTCAATGAACCATGCTTTCCAGAACCAGCTCAGGTCTTCACCAGCCACATTATCCATCGTTCGGAAGAAATCCCATGGTGTAGGATGTTTATACGCCCAGCGTTTGATGTATTCTTTGAACGCATAGTCAAAACGATCGGGGCCAAGTATCTCTTTACGAAGCAGGGCCAAACCAAGCCCTGGTTTGAAATACAGGGCCACGCCGATATTTCTTTCCTTCATGGCATCGGGTGTAAGCAATATGGGTTCGCTGCCGGCGCCGAATATAAAAGGAACTACCTGTTCCATATTAGTGGGCTGATCTTTGTATTCGCCTTTATTGAAATCTTCGGTGGCCAACGAATTGATGAAGGTGTTGAATCCTTCATCCATCCAGCCATACTTTCTTTCATTGCTACCTACGATCATGGGAAACCAGGTATGACCGAACTCGTGGTCGGTAACGCCAAACAGGTCGCCTTCGGTTGCTTTGTATCCGCAGAAAACAATGCCGGGGTATTCCATGCCGCCGATATTACTGGCCACATTTACCGCACAGGGATACGGATATTCGAACCAGCGTTTGCTGTAATTCTCAATGCTGCCCTTGGTGTATTCCGTTGCCCTGCCCCAGCCTTTTGCACCGTCGCTTTCCACCGGGTACACACTCATGGCCAGGGAAGTTTTTCCGCTGGGCAGACTCATTTTTGCAGCATCCCAGATAAAGCTTTTACTGCTGGCCCAGGCCACGTCTCTTGCGTTGTTTATTTTAAAATGCCAGCTTAGTGTTTTTGATTTGGGCCTCGAAGCAGGATCGGTAACTTCTGCAGCAGAACGGATGATCACGGTCTTATCGCTTTTCTTTGCCAGTGCCATGCGGCTGAGTTGCGTTGCTGTGAGCACTTCTGCTTCGTTCAATAATTCGCCGCTGCAAACAACGATATGCGATGAGGGTGCGGTGATGGTTACATCAAAGTCGCCGTACTCACAATAGAATTCACTGGGCCCCAGGTAGGGCAATGTATTCCATCCTTCCACATCATCAAACACACACATGCGGGGAAACCATTGTGCCACGGCAAAGATGTTCCCGTTCTTTGTTTCCAGGATACCGCAACGGTCTGCTCCATATTGCGGTAATGTAAATGAGTAATCGATCTTTATTTTGATGAGATCGCCGCCGGCTTTCATTGCCTTGGGCAAACGGATCTGCATACGGGTGTCTGTGATCACATAATTGGCTTCTGTATTTTCATTGACAAGTTTCACTGAATTTATTTTATAGCCGCCGTTGAAATTACTTTTGCTGTCGCCATAACGGCTGCGGCTGTTAAGCGGCATACGGGCCTGTCCCCTGCTTTCTTTATTAAACAGGTTCTGGTCAAGTTGCAGCCATAAAAAAGGCAGTGCATGCGGACTGTTGTTCTTATACGTGATCGTAACCGTGCCGGATACCAGGTTTGTTTCGTCATTCAATGAAGCTGCGATCTGGTAATCGGCTTTGTTTTGCCAGTAACCAACATTGGGTTCGCCGGTTGCTGCCCGGCTGATGGTTCCGCCATCCCGGTAAAAAACAGGGCCAAACAGTGCATGCGGATCGTATTTTGATTGCTTGATCAGGTCGTCTTGCGCCTGCAAGGAAATAACTGAAATACTCAGTGTAAGGAAACTGAAGATCTTCTTTATCATAATTTGATTTTAGAATTCCGAAGGTAAATAAATAGGCGGGTAATTGACCGCCGTTTAACACAGAATTAAATTATTGGCAGATAATCCTAAAAGTCTTTACGAAAGGTCACAGCAACCGAGCCTTCCATACCCGGTATGGGTGGATTTTTTTTCTCGATGGAAACCGTGATCGAAAGAATGCGGCTGTCAAATGCATGAACCTGGCGGGCTATGTCCTGTACAACTGTTTCCAGTAGTTCCGTGGGTATGGTCATCCGTTGCCTGATGATATCATAAACCGATGCGTAATTGATGATTTGTTCCAGCGAATCAATGCGATCGGCTTCATTAAACGTAATATCAACATTAATTTCGAAGGTATTGCCCAGTATTCTTTCCTCTTCGTGAATGCCATGATAAGAAAAGAACAAAAGGTTTTTAAGCTGAATGGTAACCATTGGTCAATTAAGAATTAAAAATGAAGAATTAAGAATTCCATAAAAGGGAAGTTACTTATTCACATTGAAAGACTATTTAATCCCCAGGGCATTTTTAATTTTTAATTCCTAATTTTTAATTTATCAATGAAGTCCTTTTTCTCCCAGGTAGCGTTCTGCATCCAATGCAGCCATGCACCCGCTGCCGGCAGCGGTTACCGCCTGCCTGTATATTTTATCTTGTACATCACCGGAAGCAAAAACGCCTTCAATATTTGTTTTGGAAGTGCCGGGAATGGTTTTGATATACCCTGCCTCATCCATATCGAGCCAGCCTTTGAAAATATCGCTGTTGGGCTGGTGGCCGATGGCAACAAAAAAAGCGCTGACCGGAATTTCCTGCTTCTCTCCTGTTTTGTTGTTCTTTATTCTTACGGCATGAACATTTTTATCGCCCAGAACCTCATCGGTTTCGCTGTTCCAGTAAATTTTTATGTTGGAAGTATTGATCACCCTGTCCTGCATCACTTTGCTTGCCCGCATTTCGCCCTTGCGAACGATCATGTGTACCTGTGAACAAATTTTTGAAAGATAAAGTGCTTCTTCAGCAGCGGTATCTCCGGCGCCTACAATAGCCACTTCTTTTCCTTTGAAGAAAAATCCATCACAAACAGCACAGGCGCTTACGCCATAACCGTTCAACCGTTGCTCGCTTTCAATGCCCAGCCATTTTGCTGAGGCACCGGTGGAGATGATCACTGAATCGGCTTCTATCCATTTCTCTTCATCGATCTCTACTTTTAACGGCCGCCCAGAGAAATCAACCTTTGTTGCTAATCCATAACGAATATCGGTTCCCATACGTTTTGCCTGGTTCTCAAAATGAATCATCATATCAGGCCCCTGTATCCCATCCGGGTAGCCGGGATAGTTTTCCACTTCTGTAGTAATGGTCAATTGTCCACCAGGTTGAATGCCCTGGTACAGCACGGGATTCAATCCGGCTCTTGCTGCATAAATTGCTGCTGTATATCCTGCCGGCCCCGAGCCGATGATCAAACAATGTACTTTCTCTGTTGCCATAGATCTCTCCTGTCTTATAATTTGATTGCAAATTTAGTTGAATAATTCCAGTTGCGGTTACCGGGCAATGACGATCCCAACCTTGGAGGCGTATCCGCAAAAAGCGCCGAAGGCCCCGTTGCTTATGTTACCAAGTACTTTACCAGGCTGGGCAAATGGATTGCCAATGCTTTGCTGGTTGAATTCCCAGGTATTCCAGAATGTATAAGTTGCCTTGTCGATATTGGAGAGTTTGAAATAAATGGTATCTCCCCGGGTAAAGAATTTATCATCGCCGGATGGCAGGGATTGATTCCGGTCGATACCCTGGTCTACCTGCGCCGAATAAGTAGTGCCGTCGATCACTTCGTCGTTAAATACCGAATTTAGACCGGGTAAAAAACGCTCGCAGTTCTTTTTGGTATAATAGCGAATGTAATTACCCAGCCCGGGTGGGTCAATAGCCCTGGCCCATAAGGTACGCTTTGATGTGTCGGCAGGTGGTGGCGGCGTTTTTGTCCACAGCGAGTCAAACACCTTGGTAAGCAACGGAATGGTTGTTTTGGCCGTGTATGTTTTGCCTTCCACTTTAATGCTAAGGTTGTATTGCTTTCCAAACTCACCGGTAAAAGCAGTGGCCAGGTTAGCCGAATCGATGCCGTAGTAATAAATGAAATACCCATTACCCAGTGGTACATTATATTCTTTAAAAAGATGGGTAAGGGTTCCGTTGCTCATGGTCACTTCGGCATTATGAACAAAGGAAGAGGCCAGTATCTGCGGACTGATGGCTCCAAAATAATCAAGGCTTTTGGATAAGGCTACCGTTGGTACCTGGCCGTTCTCTATCTGTGCATCCACTACCAGAACCGCATCGGCTCCTTTCAGATCAAAATCGATATTCTTTTCACAGGAGAAAAGAAAAAGGCAGGCACCGAAAAGCAGAATGATACGCTTCATGTAAAACAAATTTACGGAATGGTTTTCTTATGATTTAAGTACAACCGTTTATTAACAGTTAAACAATCATTTTGGGTAAAAGTTTTTATGCGCAACAGCATAAAAAAATCCTCCTGCTTTTGGCTGGAGGATCCTTTTATAACCCATCAAAATTTCATTATCCAAGATACGCTTTCAGAGCGCCGCTGTAACGGGCTTTCTGTAAACGCTTGATCGCTCTTTCTTTGATCTGGCGGATTCGTTCCTTGGTCAGGTCGTATTTCTGACCGATCTGCTCAATGGTTACCCCATTTTCTCCATCCAGTCCAAAATAAGCGTTCACGATCTCGGCTTCCCGGGGACTAAGTGATTTAAGTACCCTGCGGATCTCGTTTTTCAGTGAATCGTGCATTACATCCTCATCGGTTTCATCACCACCTTTCAGCAGATCACCCATGGCTACATCTTCCGCTTCATGCACGGGTGCATCTAGGGAAGTATGGCGGGTGTTGCTCTGGAAGATGTTGTTGATCTCTGTTTCACTCATCTCCAGTAATTCGGCTAACTCTTCGGTTGATGGCTCTCGCTCGTGTTCCTGTTCAAAAGCCATGTAAGCCTTGTTAGCTTTGTTGTACGTGCCAATTTTGTTTTGAGGCAGGCGGACTAATCTGCCCTGCTCTGCCAACGCCTGTAGTATCGATTGGCGAATCCACCACACAGCGTAAGAAATGAATTTGAAACCTTTGGTTTCGTCGAAGCGTTGTGCCGCTTTAATTAAGCCGAGGTTACCCTCGTTGATCAAATCGCTCAGCGAAAGGCCCTGATGCTGGTACTGCTTGGCCACCGATACTACGAAACGTAGGTTGGCCTGTACCAGTTTGTCCAAAGCACGCTGGTCTCCCATCTTGATCTTTTGGGCCAAAATGGTCTCCTCTTCAGGAGTAATCATCGAAATCTTCGAAATTTCCTGCAAATATTTCTCAACTGCCTGTGAATCACGGTTGGTAATTTGCGTTGCGATCTTTAGTTGCCTCATCTTCTATATATTAAATTCTTATATTCTTAACAGATAATAGACGCATATTGTTGGGAAAAGGCTGCAAAAGAATGGTTAATGCTTCAAATTCCGGCGAAAATTATTTGCAAAGGTACGTTACAAGCGCCGCATTTCATAGCGAATGGGCAAAAAAAGGGATGAATGGGGAAAAGAAGCCGCAACCAGCAAGCTTTAAAGGGCAAGCATAAATTTTTCTAACTCTTTTCTAATCCTGGTGCAGGTTTTTTTGAAAGACCGCCCCCTTGCAGCTTGAGGCTTGAAGCTTATCTTTAACGCATGATAGCAGATCTGAGATCAGACACTTTTACAAAACCTACTCCAGCCATGCTGGAAGCCATGTTTAAAGCTCCCGTTGGAGATGATGTTTTTGGAGAAGACCCTACCGTAAACAAGTTGGAAGCAATGACGGCAGACCTGTTTGGGATGGAATCTGCTCTTTTTTGCCCCAGCGGTACCATGACCAACCAAATTGCCATCAAATGCCATACGCAACCGGGTGATGAAGTGATCTGTGATAAAATGAATCATGTGTATATCTATGAAGGGGGTGGTATTGCGTTTAACAGCGCCTGCCAGGTTAAACCCATAGAAGGTGACCGTGGAAGGATCGCTCCGAACCAGGTTCTTGAAGCAATAAATCCGGATGATGTACATAAAACCAGGACAAGGCTGGTTAGTTTAGAAAATACGGCCAACCGGGGTGGGGGAAGCTGTTATGAGTTTAGTGATATAGAACAGATTAAAGAGATCTGTTCAAAAAATAACCTCGGTCTTCATTTAGACGGTGCCAGGCTTTGGAATGCCCTTGTTGCGAAGAATGAAGCCCCTGAAAAATACGGTAAAATATTCGACAGCATATCTGTTTGCCTGAGTAAAGGCATGGGCGCCCCGGTGGGAAGTCTTTTACTCGGTAAAAGCGGGTTTATAAAACAGGCCCGCCGGGTGCGAAAGGTTTTTGGTGGCGGCATGCGACAGGCCGGTTATATGGCTGCAGCCGGTATTTATGCACTGGAAAATAATATCGCCCGTTTGGCCGAAGACCATGACCACGCAAAGCAAATTGCAGAAGCATTGGGCAAAAAGGAATTCACGGGTAATATCATGCCCGTTGAAACCAATATTGTGATCTTTGAAATAAAGGGCAACTACGATTCGGCAAAGGGATTTTGCGATAAGCTCGGGCAACACGATATACTCTGCCTGCCCATTTCTAATACCCAGGTGAGGATGGTTACCCATCTTGATTTTACTAAAGAAATGCTAAAAGAGCTTATCCGGGTAATTGAATCCATGTAAATGGGAAATAAAGCGGATTTTACAGCGTTTCCATCCAAACAAACAAACCAACTATGAAGTTACACTCAATCCTGGCGATAGCCGTCGCCGCCGTTTTATTTCAATCTTGTCAGAAAGAACCCGAAACCGGAACTGGTACCAGTGAAGCGAAAGTAAATTTCATTTTTAAATTTGATTCTACCCAGGTGAGGCTGAATGCTATTGGTCAGCCGGCTCCAATGCCTGTGGGCCACGCCGGGCAATCACCACGCTTTAATTTGATGAGCGCCCATTATGTGGAAATGACCCCATCTCCTTTCACTGCATTGGGAGCCGGAGCCGTTCTTTACAAAGCCCCGGAAGTAACTACCGGCGGAGCCAAAGCCATTGATTTTTCCAATTCAAAATTTGCCGGGAACAACCAGGTA
>DAOQRQ010000037.1:0-13699 GCA_035355815.1 Ferruginibacter sp.
ACAATGAACTTTTAGTTATAAATTTAGCAGCGGTTCCGGGCTTGACGATTTTCAAATACCGCCACATCGCCAAGCCGTAGCCGTTACAGGCAAGCTCTATTGAACATTACAATACTATGAAGATTCTTTATCTACTACCCATTGCTGCATCAATCTTTTTTTACTCATGCAGCCAATCTAAAAGCAAGCCTATCAGTAATGCTATAATTCGGATTCAGCCATTTTCAGACATGGATTCTAGTGAAGTGGCTATATTGGCAGACTCAATAAAGAAAATTTATCCAGAAGTTATAATTAGCCCATCTTTAAAATTACCCGACTTTGCTTACTACGCTCCCAGAGGAAGATATAAGGCTGATTCACTTCTCAAATTCCTCAGTGCGCTTGCTAGACCAAATGAAATTGTAATAGGCTTGACAGTAAAAGACATCAGCACTCGTAATGGGACAATTTCCGATTGGGGAGTAATGGGATTAGGAACAAGCCCAGGTAATTCATGTGTAGTTTCAACGTTTCGCTTAAACTTGACAAAAGGTAAAAACCAGTTGTTCAAAGTTGCCATTCATGAATTAGGTCATACATTTGGCTTACCCCATTGCCCGGATCCGGCATGTTACATGCGTGATGCAAAAGGCGGAAATCCAACCGACGAGGAAAAAGACTTCTGCGTAAATTGCAAACATTACCTGAGGTCATATTCCTGGAGATTATAGCGACCTGGCCGGGGTATTGGTTTTCTGTAACAGCACTCATTAAATAATAAACCCCATACAAACATATGTTCAAACCGCTCTGCCTGACCACCCTCCTCTTCGCTCTTATCACCCTCCATACAACTGCACAAACCACCAGCACCTTACAGCAGCAGGTACAGCAGATCATTGCTGCAAAGAAAGCGGTTGTATGTGTTTCCATTATGGGCAATAACGGAAAAGACAACCTTTCCATAAACGGGGAAAGGCACTGCCCTATGCAGAGCGTATTTAAATTTCATATTGCATTGGCGGTACTGAGGCAGGTTGATAAAGGGAAATTATCGCTGGATCAAAAAATAGATATCCGTAAGCAAGACCTGTTGCCGGGACTTTACAGTCCGCTCAGGGATAAATACCCCGATGGAGCCAGCCTGGCCATTTCGGAGATACTGGGCTATACCGTTTCATCCAGCGACAATGTGGGCTGCGATGTGTTGCTTAAGTTACTGGGCGGACCACAGGCAGTTGAAACGTATTTTGCAGGGAACGGTTTTAAAGACGTATCCATCAAATACAACGAAGAAGATCAGCAGGGCAACTGGGCTCTGCAATTTAAAAACTTTACCACGCCGGTTGCGGCGAATAAAGTGCTGGCCTCCTTTTATTACAATGAGAAAAAACTGCTTTCCAAAGAAAGCCATGCCTTCATCTGGAAGCTGATGAGGGAAACAGAAACGGGTGTGAACCGGTTGAAAGGAGCGTTACCGGCTAACACGGTGGTTGCACACAAGACCGGTTCTTCGGGTGCAAACAAGCAGGGCCTTACCGCAGCGGTGAACGATATCGGCATCATATTTTTACCCAACGGGCAACATTTCTTCATCAGTGTGTTTGTGACCAACTCAAAAGAAAATAACGAAACAAACGAAAAGATAATTGCCGATATAGCCAAAGCAGCCTGGGATCATTTTGCAGGCAAATAAAATAAAAACACTTCTCTCCTAATGTTTGTGTTGCATAGCCGGCATACCGGGCATGGCTGCGGGGGGCGCCGATGTTCTCAGTTTAAACGGTTTGATATCCAGTACTTCTGTTTCCGGTTTTTCTTCGGTGATCTTTAAGAACCGGTTGGGCTTTACCTTTTTAAATACCTGCGTGGCGCCGGATGCAGGCCAGAATATCTTTATCTCATCAATAACGGTGGCTGCGCCAATGCCAATGCTTTGACGCAAGGGCGAGCTGCCGAAACTTCCGCCGGAATTGGCTTCCCGGAAGATCTTTCTTTGTTTGCCGTTCTCGGTAACGGTTACGGTGATCTTTGAACCAATGCCCTGCCTGTTGGACCTGGTTCCCACCAGTTTTAAACTGATCCAGTTATTATTTCCCTGGCCGGGATTATAGAACAGGACCGTTTGGTAGGCATCGCCGATATAAGCGCCGCCCAGGTCTTCAATGATGTCCTGCACACCGTTATTATCAATATCGGCAAAAGAAACACCGTGACCCTTTTGCAAATGACCCACCCTGGCGGCATTGGTAACATCGGTAAAATCTTTTCCGCCCAGGTTCTTATACAACCTGTTTGGGATAATGGATTTATAACTGGGATTGCCCGTGCCTAAATAAAAATCGAGGTAGCCGTCGTTATCTATATCGCCAAAATTGGCGCCCATCGAAAACGAGGTCTGTTTCATATCCATTGTAGAACTTACGTTGCTAAAGGTTCCGTTGCCGTTATTCATAAACAACTGTGCCTTGCCGGCCTGGTCGGCTGAAGGGTTCAGGGCTTCTTTAGCCGTATAGTAAGAAAGGGCCCGTTCAAACTCATAATTGCACATAAAAATATCCAGCAGGCCATCGTTATTAAAATCAAAGAACCAGGTAGGGAATGTACGGCTTTCAAAACTGGCAAGGCCGGCTTCCATACTGGCATCTTTAAAATACATCCCCTGCCCTTTTGCACCTTCGTTGTGCAACAAAACTTTGGGTCCGCCCAGGGTAGAAATAAAAATATCGGCCCACCCGTCGTTATCATAATCACCCGAAGTAACTCCCTTGGCATATACCGCTACTTTCAGCCCGATGGCAGCAGCCATATTGGTAAAGGTTCCGTTCTTATTATTGATATACAGTTCGCAGGGATGCAGTTTGGCCGGGTCCATCGTTTCGTTGCCGATGAAAAGGTCTACCCATCCGTCGTTATTGAAATCATTCCAGGTTCCGGTTTGCGTGGGATGCTCGGAAAAGATGCCAGCCTGTATGGTAACATCGGTAAAGGTTCCGTCGCCATTATTACGGATAAGCGAATTGGGCTGTTCCAGTTCTGCCATCTGGCCCTGCCATCCGCCCCGGAAAATAAAGATATCGATCCAGCCATCGTTGTTGTAATCGGTTTGCGTGATGTTGAGTCCGCCTTTGAATTTGCTGATACGTGATATCGTTGATATATCCGTGAACGAACCATCTCCGTTATTCTTAAAATAATGCATGGTATCATCCAGGCCCCATCCCGAGCTGATGATATCTAAATTGCCATCGTTATTAAAATCATCCACGATCATTCCGCCCGAGCGGTTCTTAACATCCAGCCCCAGGGGGCCGGCAATATCGGTAAACGGGTTCACGGGTACTTTCGACTTTGCATCCAGCCCGGGAATGACCCATGCAGCAGGTACTTTGGCAGGATATCCGCCGGTTACCATATAAGCGATGTTCAGCAGCCAGCGGGAATCAAGGTCATCGGGATTTTCTTTAAGCGCCAGTTCAAACATTTCGATGGCTCTTTCAGCGGGCGCTTTGTCCTGGTGAATTCCTTTTCCCTGTATGGGGGCAATACATGCTTCGGCAGAATGATAATTCACACAATTGTTACGTTCGGCCAGACGCATGTAGGCAAGTCCAAGCGCCGGGATGGCAATTTTCCTCGAAGCCGGAACGTCTTTTACAAATACAGCAATGCGGTTGAATAAATTAACGGCATCCTGTTCCCTGCCTGCTTCCAGGAATGCATTACCCAGTTTAAAAGCCAGGTTCAGGTTTTCCGTGGGGTCTTTGGTTATACGCAGCAGCGAATCGAGGTTTTTGATCCTGGCTTCGGATGCAAACATGTTTGTGGGATTGTTGAAAGATACTCTCAGTTTTTCCAGGTAGTCAAGCATTCTCCTTTCCTGTATCTCTTCTTCAGCTTTATTGGCCGTACCGGCTGTTTGCTGGGCAACGGCATCGCCAATGATTAAATTCAGGAACAGGAAGAAGACCAGGCCAAGTGACCACATCTTTTTTGTACAGCGCATATACCAGGCAATGATTAAAGTTATACGAACAGCAGATCATTCTGCTGTTATCATACAGCAACGGATCCTGTTCACCGAAGCAAAAATAAAAACAAATGGGCTTCTGAAATCAGAAGCCCATTTACTAAAAACGAAATTATATTATTGCGGAAGCATTACTTTGTTGATGATATGATAAACCCCGTTCACCGCATGTTTATCCAGCGTAACACTGTTGGCAATATAACTGAATGGAGCGCCGCCCGGAGGGAAGGTTCCGTAACTGGAAAAATTAACCGAAGTGGCTACCGGTCCTGTATAGGTTGCCTGTGCCATTACGCCGGGGTGAACTGCCAAACTTCCATTAACCAGTGTTTTTACAAAAAAGCCAGGTGTTGATGGAACATTGTTGGAGAATACCCGGATATTAGGCTGGTAAGGTGTGGTGGTACTGCTTGTTAATGAAGCCAGCAGGTGATAGGCCACTATTCCTTTTACAGTAGATGCAGGTACTGCACCGTAAAAAGCAGGTGTTGAGAAGAATGCAGGACCCAGTGCCACGGCCGCAGTTGCTTGTGCATTAGCAATGGTGGTACTGCCTGTTGCAGCCAGTACCTGTGAATAAACCAATCCGAAGATCAGGGTTTGGAAAGCTGCATCGTTTGGAGCCAATACGGTCATATTGGTTACGCCGTAATTCATTAACGAATCAAATCTTGAAAGTCCAACAGCGCCGCTGTCGGCACGGGCTACGGCTGCACGGAAATAAGATAAGGTTGCTTCGCCGGCGATCATTGTTTTTAATGTGGCGGATGGAGGGGCAACCAATGCCCCTGTGTGATGGATCAATCCATTGCTTACCGCCTGGTCAACGGCTGTAAGCGGAATATTATTTACATAAGAATAAGTACCGCCCCGTACCGGGAATGTGTTCATTCTTACAAAGGGCTGCGTTGGGTCCAGTATGATCTGGGTAGGTAATGGATAATTGGGAAATCCGTTACCGATAGATGCTGCAGGAAATTTCTGTCCAACGGTATTGTAGCTCACAATACCTGCACAGGTAGCTGCAGAGAAAGAAGCAATGGTGGCATTTGCAGCAGCAAGGCTTCCTCCCAATGAAAGGATCATGGCATTGTTATCGGGTACAAATACCGTGAATGATTTGGTATTGTCGTTTAAAATAGTGGACATACCCGATTTGATCACGATCCTGCTGAACAAACTGTCGGTTGCAGTGGCCGCTAAGGTTGCTGCCACGCCGTTACCGGTTGGATATACCGGTGTAGCAATGGGCGCCAGTTGCTCCAGGTCCTTATTACAGGAAGTGGTTAAAAACAAGCCGGCTAAAATCACCAGGTAGTAAGCCCTGAATTTATAGATCATTGTTTTCATTATAGTCATTTTTAAATTTTAAATGTTAGTTACCGGGTGGATTAATAAATGTTATATCCAAAGCTTACATAGTATAAGCCACCGATCTGTGAGTTACCAATTGCATTATAATAATACTGGTTCAGCAGATTGGTTGCACCCAGTTTTATGACCGACTTATTTGCCTTTGGTATCTTCAGGCTGATCTGTGCATCCAGGTTGTGTACAGCGGGCAAGTTGCCGTTTGCAAAATCACCCTGGTAGAAGAATCCATCCTGCCACCTGTAGGCCACACTGAAGCCCAGTTTTTTACCCGGACCAAAACCCGTATTACCGATGCTTAGGTTTGTTTTATATTTTGGTGCGTTGAAATAAGCTACAAAGTCTGTTGGCACATCGGTCAAATTATCAGAAGACAGGTTAGCACTGATCACAAAGTTGCGTGGCAACCTGTAATCAAGGCCCAGTCCAAAACCATAGGTCTTCACTTTATCGGGTGAATTAACCACTACAGAAATATTCCTTCTTTTACTTGCATTGGTTGTATCGGCTGCATTGCCGGTAGTGGTTTGTATGGTATTTACCCTGCCCAGGAAATCCTGGTACTGTCCGTAATAACCATATACATCGATCAGTAACCGGCTGTTCATCATTAAGCCTTTGTACCCAAATTCAAAGGAGTTCACCGCTTCTGGTTTTACTGCCGGAGGATTAAATGCTTTGAAATTTGTTGCCGTGGTTGTTCCCGGAATGGTTGTAAATGTATATAACGGATTTCCCGGGAATCCATACAAGGTTGCAAATCCGGGATTGCTGCCTATCAGTCGGGTGCTGCCCACCTGCAGGTTGATGTATTGCTGCTGGTTGCTCGGGAAACGATAAGCCGTTTGGAACGACAAACGGATATTATTATCCTTCATTACTTTAAAGAGTACCGTTACCCTTGGTGTGAAACGTCCTTTAAAGTTATCGGCCTTATCGTACCTGCCGGAAAGTGTTACGTTCAGGCGGTCGATGATCTGGCGGCTTGCCTGGATATAGGCTCCGTATTGAGCCAGGCCTTTAGGACCTGTTGAATCAGCAAACAAAGTTCCTTTTGAATTCAGGATATACCTTTTATAGTTTGCCCCGATCAGGATGTCGGCAAATTTCTTGGTTACATGCGTAAGGTTGTAGTTGGCATCTACGGCATACAGGTCAGATTCATCCAGCAGCAATCCCCCGTTTTGAGAGATCGGCTTTTTACGGATGGCATCATAACCGGCCTTGAATGCAGCCGAACCGGCAGCAGGCCTTCCCTGGTCGGCAAAAGCCCTTGATGCCTGGTGAGCATCATAAGCAGTCATTCCATTCATGCGGTTGCTCAGGTACTGGTAAGTATATTGTATGTACCAGTCGGTTGGCAATGGCGTTGGGTTACCGGCGGCATCGGTGGTAACAGAACGTTTCCACGATTCGTTGAACAAACGGGTGGTGGCGGTCATGTTATACGATTCCCCGGCATTTTCCTGGGTGGTATACGCTCTCAATGACCAGTTCTTATTATTGATCTCCAGTTTGTACTGGCCCATCTTAAAATCTTTCAGCGAATAGCGGTCGCTGCCGGTATAGATCGTATTACCCGTACCCCAATAGGCTGCTAAAACAGCTTCGGTGTTTGGATTGATCTTATAGTGAACAGAGCCAGCCAGTTTAAAGTTAACCGTGTTCGGGTTTATCAGTTCCTTTTCTGTATAACCGGTACGGGAAACATTCTGAGGAGTGGTAAGCAACCCGTTGGCTGCTATAAAGTTTGCAGCGCCGGGTAAACTTGCAGCGATCTGTGAGAAGAAAGCACGCATATCAACCGTTGTTTCATCCCCATACACATTGATGCCATCGTAGTTAGGATCTGTTTTGCGGTCGCCGGCTATAAAAGCACCGGTTGTTCCGGAACGGCTGTAATTCCTGTAATCAACACCCAGCCAGTCGCGGGCCTGTATCAGTTCTGCATTGATCTTAAAGGCAAATTTCTCAGAAACTTTTTTACCCCAGCGAAGGTTCCAGTTATGGTAGGCGCCCGGGTCTCTTTGTTTGTAGGCTCCCACATGCATCAAACCTTCTTTAACCAGGAAAGATAAGCCCTGGTATTTGAACGGGTTCTTGCTGGTCATCAGTAAGGTACCGTTCATACCACCCGGGCCGTATAGTGCGGAAGAGGCACCCGACAGTAATTCGATATTATCAACATCCAGTTCGCTTAAGCCGATGATGGAAGCAACCGAGAAGTTAAGGCCCGGCGCCTGGTTATCCATTCCATCCACCAACTGGTTAAAGCGGGTATTACCGCTTGAATTGAAACCACGGGTGGTAGGTGTCTTGAAAGTAAGAGATGAAGTGGTGATGTCTACACCTTTCAGGGTGGTAACCACGTCGTAGTAGTTTGATACCGGAGAGTTGCGGATGTTGGCAGCGCTGATCCTTTCGATAGATACCGGCGATTCCATGATCCGTTGCGGAACCCTGTTTGCCGCTACCACAACTTCCTGGCCCAGGGCATTGCTGGGTACAAAATCAACCTGTACGGTCTTGCTTGCGCTGGAAACAGTCACTTCCTGCAGATCATACCCTACCGAAGAAACCAGCAGGGTAACCGGCAGGCTTTTAACCGTTATTTTAAAATTTCCTTTATCATCTGTAAACGTTCCCGTTTCCCCCCCCTTTACCATAACAGAAACAGCGCCTGAAGCTTCTTTTGTGATGCTGTTCCTGACATTTCCGTTGATAGTTACATTCTGTGCATAGGCGGCAATCGTTAAAATATTAGCCAATAGAATGGTAACCAAATAACTTGTAACTTTTCTCATATCTCGTTTTTTGGTTTTAAATATAAAGCAAATTAAGCATTGTTATTTTTAACTGAAAATTTAATTTTTTACCCATTCTGTTGAAATCTAAGGCCTTCCAAAACGCTGGATTAACGTTGTGGTGATTAATTTAGCCGCATGGCATATTTCAACTTCCCCAACCAGACTAATTTTTACAAAGGAAAAGTAAGAGATGTTTATACGATTTCCGATACCTGGCTGGTAATGCTGGCCAGCGACCGCATTTCGGCCTTTGACGTGATCCTCCCCCGGCCCATTCCATTTAAAGGGCAGGTACTTACCCAGATAGCGGCCCATATGCTGAAGGCAACGGCCGACATTTGTCCCAACTGGCTGATGGAAGTGCCGGCGCCCAATGTAAGCATTGGGCACAAGTGTGAGCCCTTTAAAATTGAAATGGTGGTCCGGGGTAACCTTACCGGCCATGCCTGGCGAACCTATGCTTCAGGCAAACGAGAATTATGCGGCGCACCAATGCCTGAAGGTATGAAAGAGAATGACTACTTCCCCGCTCCCATTATCACCCCCAGCACAAAAGCGGCCGAAGGACATGATGAAGACATATCACCCGCGGAAATAATTGATAAAGGCCTGGCAACAGAAAATGAGTGGAAGGCTTTATCACAATACGCCCTCCATCTTTTTGAAAGAGGAAAAGAGATCGCTGCCAAACAGGGATTGATACTGGTGGATACAAAATATGAGTTTGGCAAGATCGGTAATGACATCATCTTAATGGATGAGATACATACGCCCGATTCATCCCGGTACTTTTATGCCGATGGATTCGAAGAAAGGCAGGCCAAAGGCGAGCGGCAAAAACAACTGAGCAAAGAGTTTGTACGGGAATGGCTCATCGAAAATAATTTTATGGGCAAGGAAGGGCAAACGGTTCCGGCGATGAGCGACGAATGGGTGGATACCATTTCAAAAAGATATATTGAGCTTTATGAAAAAGTGATCGGTTCTGCATTCGTTCCGCAAAAGTTAAGTGAAGAAGAAACACAGAAACGGATCCTTGCCGTACTGGAAAGATTATAAACAGGAACGTACTGTTATTTTTCTCCCAGCCTTGGCCGCAGTCTTTTTTTACTTTTATTGAAAACCATCATCCCCTTATCAATACCCTTGCGCAACTCTTTCTGTTCTTCTATAGGAAGGTTATATACCGTTTGACATTCAGCACTGCAGCAGCCATCGTATTTAACTGCACATTCCTCACACTGGATAAATAACAGGTGACAGCCATCGTTCTTGCAATTGGTATGTGTATCGGCGGGCTTGCCGCACTGGTGACATTTGGCAATGATGTCTTCGGTGATGCGCTCTCCCAGCCTGTCGTCGAACACAAAGTTCTTACCGATGAATTTTGTTTCCAGCCCTTTTTCCTTTGCCTGCCGGGCGTAGTTGATGATGCCGCCTTCGAGGTGAAACACATTTTTAAACCCGTTGTGCAGCATATAAGCACTGGCCTTTTCGCAGCGGATCCCGCCGGTGCAGTACATGATGATGTTCTTGTCTTTATTCTCCTTCATCATATCCACCGCCATGGGCAACTGTTCCCGGAACGTGTCGCTGGGTATTTCAATGGCTTTATCAAAATGCCCCACTTCGTATTCGTAATGATTGCGCATGTCTATCACGATCGTATCGTCTTCTTTCAGCAATTCATTCATCTGTTCTGCATTTACATAGCGGCCTTTATTCTCCATACTGAATGCCGGATCATGGATTCCATCGGCCACGATCTTCTGACGTACTTTTATTTTCAATACCCAGAAAGATCTTCCGTCATCATCCACAGCCACATTTAAACGCAAGCCGTTCAATGCAGGAATGGAATACAGGTAATTCCGGAATGCATCCACGTTACTGTCGGGCACACTCACCTGTGCATTGATGCCTTCATGGGCAATGTATATGCGGCCGAATACTTTTAGTGCATTCAATGCCTTATACATTTCATCACGGAATTGTTTGGGATCGGCAACAGGAAAATACCGGTAAAAGGAAATGGTGGTCCGATGTTCGGTTTCGGCGTACAATAATTTTTTCAGCTCCGCCTGGGAAACCCGGTTGTGTAATACTGCCATAGTTTTTAATTTGATCTTTCACCCGGTCCGACGTCCCCGTCTGACCGTTGAAGGAAACCTGTGATCACATGATCAGACGGGGACGTCGGACCATGTATAAGATTGGATGCTTGCAGGGCAAACCAAATTCGGGTGCAAATATAATTAATAGCAGGCAGTATGCTAAACGAATGGTCGTATGATCTTCATCATGGCAGCAAGGGGCATATTATAACCCGATACTCAGGCTTCCGTTGCGGCGACTGGGTTGTGCGTTGGCCCGTACAGAATTACCCAGCAGGCCCCCGGTTCCTATCCGCACTTCACCAGTGATGCGGTTATCATTACTGTATCCGATCACATAATCCACCCGGAATATCTTCAGGATGTTTTCCAATCCTACAAAACCTTCGGCAAAATAACTGCGGCGGTTCACATAAAAGGCATTGCTGCCCGCCACCAGGTTCCAGTTTAATCTTTTGAAGAGCGGAATTTTATTGGTGATCAGTCCGTTGAAGTGATGTTCAATATGCCCGAAACTATAAAAGGGCTGTGTGGTACTGTTGAGGTAATAGGAAGCCAGTTGAAAACTGTTCACATATTCACTGGCGGCGGTAGAACGGTTGCCGTTGAAGTGCTGGTAATCCTGTATAGAAACAGACCGGTCGTTAAGAAAGCCACCAATGCCGATCTTATACCGGAAGGTACCTGCCAGTTTTAAATTAACGCCATCGGCTACGCTGAACCGCCACTTATCGAAGTTGGCATCGCTGCCCAGGATATTTTTAATACCCTTGGTATAATTCAAACTGAAGGTTGGGTATTTTGAACCCAGCGACATCTTGCGGTTGGGATATTGGATATACTGCTGCCCGGGCCTGAAACTCATATCAATGCTCAGCACCACAGCCTGGTTGGGCGTGAACTGTGCCGGTATACGCTCCACGGGGTAGTTTGGTGTAATGCGGCCCGAATCGCCTTTAAAAAAAGTGAAGGTAGTGGTGTTCTCCAATGGTATCCTGTCTTCATACAACGCATTTACCGCAAAGCGAAAACCGCTTTCGTATCGCTTGCTGAAACCAGCTGAAACAAAATAGTTCTCGTATATCTTCATAAAGTTATCGCCCCAGAACAAGGTATTGATGGCATTGGTCAACGGCAATACCTGGCTTTGTTTATTGAACTGGCTTACCCGTTTGCCCCCGCTGAATTCCCAGGTTTGCCGTTTTATTTTTTTATCGGCCTCCCAATCCCTTGTGCGCAAACGTAAAGTGGCCCAGGCATTCAGGTGTGTATTGCTGAATCCATAGCGCAGGTTGGGTTCAAAAGATAAATTGGTCTTCCATTTTTCAATATACTTGTCGTAATACGCATTCACGTTCACCACTATTCCTTCCACGGTATTATACTCCAGGCCTTTTATCAGCGACTCAATGCCCCAGCGGAAGGTATTCGTTTTGCTGTAGTGCGTTCGCTGTATCCCCTTCCAGAAAATATTAAACGGCTTCAGTTTGCCTTGTTTCTTTTTGAGCGAATCAATGGAAGACTGGCTCAGCAACGAATCTTTACGCACTTCAAAAAGACTGTCCTTCACTTCGTAATCCAGTCTTTCTTCCCGTTCAAGCGGAACGGGGCGGATGGTGTCCCAGTATTCCTTTGACCGTTTATTTACGGCCGTGTCGTAGCGAACGATCACATTATTGAACCGGTTCTTTGCAAATACCGGGTTGATGAGATAGTTTGAATACACAGAAACGAAATTGCCAATGGCATCGATACCGAATTGTTTAAAGCTGAAATGGATCAGCTGGTTCTTCACCCGCCACATATCATCACCTACCGGCACATGTATCTGTGTTATCTGGAGCGTATCTACAATTTCAAGCTGCGATGTTTTGGTAAGCCGCAGATCCAAACTGTGTATGCGCCAGTCGCCATCGGTTATATTGATAACGCCGGAGAACACCGGTTCATAGGTACGGCGTGGTATCACCTGTATGCTGTTTATCTCTTTGCCATCTTCATAAAAACTACCCAGGAATTTATATCGGTACATACTCAATGCGGCATCGGCAACAGGAGAAACAAATCCCCTCGGGTTCAACTGGTTTAAAAAAATGGAAACATTGTTCTGGTAAAAACTGATAAAGGTTGGAAAGGTAAATCCAAAACCATCACTACCGCTCACCCGGCTGCTGATCACTTCCACTTTCATTTTACCGGGAAGCTGACTGTATATTTTAGAAACAGATTCCGACAGGTAAATGATCCCCCTGCCGGTTGAATCAACGCCCATGTCTTCCCTGTCTTGTTCCGAAATTTTACGCCCCAGTATTTTTTTGGGAAGGTTCCTGAGCTTCAACATGTCTTTTGCATACAGGTCGCATTCAAACCCTTTTACCTGCTGGTTGTAGAAGGGTCTTTTTTTAATGGCCTGGCGTATGATGGCATAGGCAGGGTCTTCGCCTTTTTTTATCACCACTTCGGCCATATCCAGTTGCTGGTTTGCTAAAATGAAAGTGATCTCCTGTTCGCCTTTGGAAACCGTGATACTTTTTTCCTGCTTGCCGTAACCAATGTGCTGGCAAACCACGGTATAAGTGCCTGGTGAAACGGAAAAAGAGAATTTGGCCTTATCGTTTGCACTGGCGCCAATAGAAGTTCCCTTGATGGTAATGGAAGCATAGGGCAACAGATCGCCCTTATCCGAGAAAACAGTACCGTAAATTTTTTGAGCAGAAGCAGGAACAGATGCAAGTAAAAAGAACAACAGGAAAACTCTGGGCATATTCAGTTTTGAGTATAACAAAAATAAAAGGCATTTTGTTACTGAAACACTAAAATTAATTAATGAAAAATCTATGACCTGCTTTTACGAAGAAAGCTGCCGCATAGTGCTGCCAAACCTGCCACCAATGCGCCAATGACCGCTGTTGCCAGCATAAGCAGGTAAGGACTGTCCATATTCAGCAGCAGCATGGAAACTTTATGCGACAATATATGTTCATTGGCACTGCTTATCCGGAAACTTAATCCGCCCCAGAGTAAAAAAAGCGCCAGGAACCCGGCAAGGAAAGATCTTGCGGGCTTTTGCGGTATCAGCGCTGCCACTAAAAAAGCAGCAAGGGCAATACTCCACCAGGGAAGAAATAAACAGGCGGCAAAACTTAATAAAGCCGTTAGTAATAAAGAAACGATGAATTTCATATTGCTGATTTGGTAATTTGATGATTTGGTAATTTGATGATATGCCAATTTGATGATTTACTGGTTGTATTCATTTTCAAATCGGTGAATTTTCAAATCTTCAAATTATTTATTGAATGTTATTTTTGATGTTATCCTTTTATCAGTTGTTTCTTCCTTCGTCATCATCCTGCGCATGGTCACCTCTCGCTCGGACGCACGCGCGCCGACCG
>DAOQRQ010000038.1:0-13283 GCA_035355815.1 Ferruginibacter sp.
ATGGGTTATGGCATGATGGGCTATTGTGTGCCGCATTCCATTTACCCGGCAGGCTATCATTGTAACCCAAAAGACCCATTGCCCTTTGCAGGCATGGCCTCGCAAAAAAACAGCATTAACTTTTACCACATGGGTATTTATACCAATGCCAAACTGCTTAAATGGTTTACTGATGAATATGCAAAAACCGGTTTAGGCAAACTGGATATGGGCAAAAGCTGCATGCGGTTCAAAAAACCCGAGAGTATTCCTTATGATCTCATCGGGGAATTGTGCAGCAAAATAACAGTGGAGCAATGGATCAAAACATATGAAACAGTACTGGCTTCGGGTAAAACAACGGCAAAAAAGGTAAAAAAATAAGCCCCGGTACCGGGGCTTTCTTTTTGTAAAAGGAATTATTTTTTCCGCTTAAACGTTCCTTCCATGAACTTCGCTTCCTTGCCATCCGGGCCGGTGCCGTACATGATCATCAGGTAGGAGTCGTTATCGATCATGATCATCTCTTCCCGTATGGCAACATCATTGCCGGAAACAGGGTCTGTTTGATGACCTTTTAAATTCAATGTCTTTGTTTTTTCATCATAGGTACCGGTGAACTGCGTAATGCCGCTGCTGAAATTATCGACCCAGGAGCTCACAAACAGTTTCTTTGCATTATCGTAACCCATGATGCTTTGTCCTTCGAAAGGGCGACCCATCATCTTCCCGGTGAATTTCCCCACCTGGTAAAGACCATTCAGGGTGGTACTCACCGTGTTTATTGCCTTTGAAGTATCCGGCCTGCTGGGATCCATGAATGCGATCACACTTGCTTCCCAGGTGCCGTTTAGCTTTGCCATCCATTTGTGCATGTCGCCGGGCGTAGCGTATGCAATCATTATCTTTTCCATGGCAGCCGGGTCCATGGCTGGGGCAGCACTATCTGTTTTTACCTCGGGCCTGGCAATTGCAGCTGAATCTGTTTTTTCCTTATCGCCGCCTGCTTCGTTGTTACAGGAAAAAAGAAGTATTGATGCTGTACAAAGAATTAATGATATTCTTTTCATAAACGAGTTTTTTACAAAATACGATTTGAAAGGAATTTATGCAACAGAACTTGATGAGTGGCTTATATTCCGGCTTCCTTCAGTACATTGTCAATACGTTCCTTCAGGGATCCAGGATCAGTATACCCCCGGGCCACCATCATAAACTTCAATTCGGCTGTTTGTATAAAAACGGTGGGAAAGCCGGTTACCTGCAGTTGTTTGCAGAGGGCGAATTCATAGTAAGCCGCTTCTTTATATTCTTCGCTTTTTAATTTGGAGTAAAAGGCTTCGGGCTGAATGGAATATTTTTCCAGCAGGTGCCGATAGGCTTCATCGTCATCCAGGTCCCGCCCTTCGTAATTCAATGCATACTGGAGGTCGGTGGCAAATTCCAGTTGGCGCCCCGGGTAGTATTCTTTAAAAATACATAAAGCGATGGCGGGCTTTTCGCTGTTCATTACCCAATCGCTTTGCCCGGGATTAAAAACATGCCATAAAAAATCCTCACCGAATTTTATGCCGGTAAGTTCTTCTACTCTTTTATAGGAAGTTTGAATGAAGGGCCCGATCTTTTCAATGGGCATTGCCTCTTCACCGGTCATCATGCCGCCGCTCAGTACTTCCACCTCAAGCACATCTTTATATGCTGCTGCAATATTCTTTATTACAGGGCTGAAGCCATAGCACCAGCCACAATAAGCATCGTAACAGTAAATAAGAATTGGTTTCATTGGGCAAATATCGCATCAAATAAACTTACCTGCTTCATTAACTAATTTAAAGCTACCCTTGTGAGATTTTTTGTCGTGATTGCAGTTTCCATCTTATCCGCAAGCCAGCACTTAAACCCATGAGCGCCGTGGCGTGGTCTGCGACCAGCCACCAAAGCGAAGGAACTTTTTTTTCTCCTGTATTTCTGTGAATAACACCTTTGTTCGTAACTAGAGGCAGTATATTTTTCGGAATGGAATCATCTTACCCGGCGGATTGGCCTCAGTTTTATACTGCTTCTGTTTATAAGTGGCTGCATCTGCTTTCGGATAACAATCATAAAGAGATTATTATAAACAGCCTTAAATTCATGGTTGCTGAAAGAAGGGTCACTTTATATGCATTCGTAATCATGAGTAATCATATACACCTGATCTGGCAGCCAGCGTTTGGACTTACTCTACCGGAGATACAGTTATCGTTTATGAAATATACGGCACAACAGTTGAAACGGTCAATGGAAATAAATGGTCATAGAATGATGGACTCATTCCTGGTGAATAAGGAAGATCGCACTTATCAGATATGGAAGCGCAGACCACTGAGCATCGAATTGAGAACTGCCGCCGTATTTGATCAGAAGCTGGTTTATATACATTACAACCCGGTAAAGGCAGGCTTATGTATAAACCCTGAAGATTATTACTACTCCTCAGCAGGTTTTTATTTTAATGGGAAAGACAGTTTTGGAATATTGACACATTATTCAGGTAACTAGAGTGGCTAACTGGTTCCGGCTGGTCAAAGACCACGCCGGGGCGTTCTGAAAAAGAAAGGAAGTTAATTTTTGATCGAAAACACCAACGGCGGTTAAAAAAACGATTTGAAGATGAGTTGATTTGAAAATGGAAAACAAATGCAGCATCCGATCTCCGGATCATCAAACGGGTCAACTGTATTCTAATGCGCCTCCAGCCAATTCACCCCCGATCCAATTTCAGCATCCGTAGGAACCCCATTGGGCAAAGCCAGCGCCGTTTGCATACAATCCAGAATAATTGGTTTTATTTTTTCCAGCTCTGATTTGTGGGCATCAAAAACCAATTCATCATGCACCTGCAGCAGCATCTTTGACTTGAACTTATGTTTATTGAACTCGTGCTGGATCTTTATCATGGCCATCTTGATCATATCGGCAGCGCTGCCCTGTATGGGTGAGTTAATGGCATTGCGCTCTGCAAAAGCCCGAACGGTGAAGTTGGCGCTGTGAATATCCCGCAGCCAGCGCTTACGCCCCATCAGGGTTTGCACGTAATCATTCTCCTGTGCAAAATGGATGGTATCGTCCATATATTTCTGGATATTGGGGAATTGTTTTTTATAATTATCAATGATCTCTTTTGCTTCGGTACGGCTGATACCCAGGTTTTCTGCCAGGCCAAAAGCGCCCTGCCCGTAAATGATTCCGAAGTTCACGCTCTTGGCTTTGTAACGCATTTCTTTGGTGACCTCTTTTTCTGACACATTAAAAACCTTTGCCGCGGTGGCCGTGTGAATATCTTTTCCTGTACGGAAGGCGTCACACATATTTGCATCGCCGCTGATGGCTGCCACAATACGTAATTCAATTTGTGAGTAGTCGGCAGAAACAAGAATATGGTCTTTGTCTCTTGGGATGAATGCTTTTCGTATCTCCCTTCCTCTTTCTGTTCGTACAGGAATATTCTGCAGGTTGGGATTATTGCTGCTCAATCTTCCCGTTACTGCAACAGCCTGTGCGTAAGAGGTATGAACCCGGCCCGTTTTTTTATTGATCATCAGCGGCAGCGCATCTACGTAGGTTGATTTCAGTTTGGTGAATTCGCGGAAGGAAAGGATATCATCCACGATCTTATTCTTGCTTGCCAGTTTCAGCAATACATCTTCACCAGTGGCATATTGGCCCGTCTTAGTTTTTTTAGCCTTGGGGTCGATCTGCATTTTATCGAACAACACTTCTCCCAGTTGTTTTGGAGAGGCCAGGTTAAAACGAACCCCCGCCTGCTTGTAAACAGATTCTTCTGCCGCCTTTGCTTCTTTCTCCAGTTCTTTAGAATAATTATTTAAAAAGCCTTCATCTATTTTTATGCCTTCAAATTCCATGGCAGTTAACACTTTTACCAGGGGATTGTCTACCTCATAAAAAACCCTCTCCACAGCCTTTTCTTTTAGTTTGGGAAGAAAGATGTTTTTCAACTGCAGGGTGATGTCTGCATCCTCCGCTGCATAGTCTTTTATCTTTTCCGGTTCCACATCCCGCATGTTACCCTGCCCTTTTCCTTTTTTGCCGATCAGTTCTTCAATATGTACCGGCTCGTAGCCCAGGTATTTTTCACTCAATGCATCCATGCCGTTCTTGCCATCAGGTTCAATAACAAAATGGGCCAGCATGCTGTCGAAAGTGTCTCCGGCCAGTTCAATGCCGTACCATTTTAATACCAGCATGTCGTACTTGATATTGTGCCCGATCCAGGTTTTGGAAACATCGTTGAACAATCGTTGAAAATTGTTTAATAGTTTAATACAACCTTCATTATTGTTGGGGCAGGGGATATAAAATCCTTCGCCGGGCTTAACGGCAAAGCTAAGGCCCACCAGTTCTGCATCATTGGCATCTATACCGGTTGTTTCGGTATCAAAACAGATCTCTGAAAAACCGGATAAGTATTTTATGAGGTCTTTAATTTCGGCATCTGTCTGAACCAGCGTATAATCATGTGCGGTGTTGTGAATGTTCTTACTAACCGTCATTGCCGGCTCATCGTCTTTAACCTTCACTTCAATCACTTCCGGCGCTTCAATAATATTTCCAAAGAGATCCATTTGCGGAGAGGCTGTTTTTGTTTTAGCTTCTGCAGAGCTGGTTCCTTTTGCTGCCGGTTCTGAACCTTCAGCAATGCCATCTTCTTCTCCGAGTATTCTTTTACCAAGCGTTTTAAATTCCAGTTCTTCAAACACTTCCCGCAATGCAGGCTTGTTCATCTCTTTTATCCGGAAATCTTCTTCATGAAACTCCACCGGTACATTGGTAATGATGGTGGCCAGTTTTTTACTCATCACTGCCATCTCCTTACCTGCCCTCACTTTTTCGCCGATGGAACCTTTTATCTTGTCGGCATTTTCCAGCACGCCTTCCACACTGCCGTATTCCTTAATAAGTTTGGCGGCTGTTTTTTCGCCCACTCCTTTTATGCCCGGAATATTATCCACGGCATCGCCCATTAACCCCAGTATATCGATCACCTGGTTCACATTTTCAATATCCCACTTTTCGCAAACTTCTTTGGGCCCGAGTATTTCAAACTTTCCTCCCTGGTAAGGAGGTTTATATATCCTAATATTCTCCGAAACCAGCTGGCCATAATCTTTATCGGGCGTTACCATGTATACTTCGTATCCTTCTTTCTCTGCTTTCTTTGCCAGTGCGCCGATCACATCATCGGCCTCGTATCCATCCAGTGCGATCACGGGAATGTTCAGCCCTTCAATGATGCGCTTGATATCCGGTACAGCCGATAAGATATCTTCCGGTGTTTCCTGGCGGTTGGCTTTGTAATCTGCAAAGTCGGTATGCCGTTCAGTGGGCGCATGCGTATCAAAACACACGGCCATATGGGTGGGGTTCTGGTTCTTTATCAATTCAAGAATGGTGTTGGTAAAACCAAATTGTGCGTTGGTGTTCCGGCCCTTACTGGTGATGCGTGGATTGCGGATGAGTGCATAGTAAGCACGGAAAACCAGGGCGAAAGCGTCTAGTAAAAATAATTTCTTTGGCATGTAGTAAAAGTAAAACAAATTGGCAGGTCCGTCAACTTCGTGCAAAATTTGGTAGTGTCTCCGTTTGAAAATACTGTCAGCCTGAGCTTGTCGAAGGCGATTCAATGAACGGTTAATAATACGGCTTCGACAAGCTCAGCCTGACATAAGGTTTAAAAATTTTCAAACTGAGGCATTACCCAAAACGTAAAAAGCCGCTCTTTTCAGGAACGGCTTTTTAAGATCAGTAAACTCAAACTAAAACAAAAACTGTTTTTATCATAAGCTGGTTATCTGTAACCGGCCATTGGAGGAGTTTTCGGTATCTTTTAATTGGATGCTTGTATTATTGGCGGTGGAAATATCCCAGTAGCTGTTCAGTTTTTCCAATACGGGGTCCTGGGTATCAAAATTAATGGCGATCTTTTTCTCTATCTCGTCTTCCGACCAGTTGCCGGTTGTTACTTCCCCGTTCTTTTGTGCGGTGATCTTCCCGGAAGGAGAAAAGGTAAGGTTGTAGCCATTGAGCTGACTGGTTTCGTCGACGCCGGTGGTAGTGAAAAGATTCACTTTCCATGTTCCTTTAGTTACATGTGGGGTTGCGGCAACGGAATTTGTATAACTGTTTATACCGGTGCAGGCGGCAAAATAAAGGATAACACTGCACTTGAGGGTGAAAAGCAGAAAGGGTTTTTTCACTGTTTTTAGGATTTTGGGTATCCTTATAACAGAAAAAGGATATGTAATATTGTGTATGTGCAGAAAAATCAGAACCGGGTCTCTAAATAAACCGGTAACATAGCCCTCCAGGTGGGCCAGTCGTGCTTCCATTCTTCTCCCCAAATATCTAATTCGTAGTTGATACCCTTGCTGTACAGCAGTCCGGCAAAGGCCCTTGAGGCATTGGGGTCTTCATAAGCGCCGCTGCCGGTCAGTATATGAACATGGTTGCTGCGGCGGATCTGTTCCAGGATATTATGATCGGTGAGGTTGCCCATATAGTGCATGGGGCTGTTGAAATATACCTGTTCGTCCCAGAAACCTTTGGAATATTCGGTAAGGTCATACACGCCGCTCATGGCGATCACGCCATTGATCAGGTCGGGGCGTTTTAAGAACAGGTTCATGCTGTGCAGGGCGCCAAAGGATGCGCCGCAGGTAATGATGGGTGTTTCGTTTGAACTGCTGTTCTTTATGTAGGGAACCACCTCGTTAAACACATATTCATTGAACTGGTTGTGGCGGATGGCTTTATGCTCGCCTGCCATTTCATTGTTCAGCCAGCTTTCATTATTGATGCTGTTGATGGAATATACTTTCAGTTTGCCGCCATTGATATAAGGGGCTAGTGTTTCCATCAGTTGAAAACGCTCATACTCTAAATAGTCTGCGGCGGCAGTGGGTACCAGTAAAAGGGCAAAGCCATAGTCGCCGTAGGTAACGATGGGCATATCTTTTTGCAGGGCCGGACTGAACCAGGAGTTTAATTCTCTCTTCATAATGTTAGTTGTTTCGAAAGCTGTTTCACAAAGATGCACAAAGTTTTTTCACAAAGAATCACAAAGGAATAATTAATTTATAATTCTTTTGATCCCCTCTCTGAGTAGTTTATTTTGAAAATTGATTATTAATCCCAGGCGGTAATCTCCCAGTTTCAAATAGGTTAGAAGCTGAGCAACATGTACGTCATTTATGACTTCCACTCTTTTCAGTTCAACCACTACTTTATTCTCCACCAGCAGATCTATGCGATACCCATGATCCAGCTTCACTTCCTTATAAAGGATTGGCATTGGCTTCTCTTTTATGACGATAAGGCCCTTTTCCGTTAAATCATAGTGCAGGCATTCCCTGTAAGCAGATTCCAGAAAGCCCTGTGGACATCAATAGCACACCCAATGATTATGTTGGAAATTTCGTTTTCACTCATAGCCGGCACCTTATTAACTTTTCTTTGTGGTGCTTTGAGGCCGCTTTGTGTGTCTTTGTGGAACCTGGAATCTACTCCAGTACCCCTTCCTTGATCTCGATCCAGAGTTCCCGGTAGCACTGGGCCGCATAACTGCTGTTGGCAAATTCCATGATAGGGGCTTTGTGTACGCCCATTTTTTCTACATCGGACAAGTAGGGGATATAATTCTGGAAGAAACGTTTGTCTTTATACAATTCATCCATGATCTCGTTGTGTAAATTCTTGCGCAGGTCGGTCATGGTAAAGAAACACATCATCTTACTCATGTCCAGGTCTTTTTCCTTGAAATAATCCTTCACCATGAAATAAGTGCGGATCGATAAAGTGGTTGGGATCACGGGCATCAGTACAATATCGGCGGCATTAAAAATATTTTCACTCAGGGCGCTGAAGCCGGGAGGGCAGTCAATAAAAACAAAATCGTACTCGCCCTGCAGTTGTTTTAAAATGGATTTCAGGCGGTTTTTATTTCCCTTCATTTCATCCAGTATGATGTCGAAGCTTTTACTGGAATTATCGGCCGGGATCACATCCAGCAGTTCAAAGTCTGAACTCATGATGGCATTTTCCAGGTCGGCATCTTTGGTAACCAGTTTTTTTATACCGTGCTGGGTTTTTGGTTTCACCTTATAGTAAAAGGAAGACGAACCCTGGGGATCAATATCCCATAAAAGCGTTTTATAACCATCGGCGGCAGCCAGGTAAGCAAAGTTTACACAACTGGCGGTTTTGCCTACACCGCCCTTGAGATTGTACAGCGCTATTGTTGTCATATAACCACGATTTAAATAATAGGGAGAGTTAAGATAGGGAATTATTTCTTCATATCCTCTAAATTCTTCTGCATCCGGAACATCTCATCCCTGAGCCTGGCGGCTTCCATAAAATCAAGGTCCTTGGCGGCTTTGGTCATATCTTTCTTGATCTTTACGATGGCTTTTTCCAGCTGTGGAATGCTGGTATAAACGGCCTGGTCTTCGGCGGCAACGGTCACCAGTTCTTCATCCGGCGCAAGGGAATAAGGCCTGGAAGGATCGTATCCTTTTACATCAAGTACCGAGCCCTGCGCCATGATCTGCTCCTTACTTTTTTTGATGCTGGTGGGGGTGATATTATGTTTGATATTAAAAGCTACCTGTTTTTCCCGGCGGCGGTTGGTTTCATCAATGGTCTTCTGCATGCTTTCCGTCATGGTATCGGCATAAAAGATAACCAGGCCATCTACATTACGGGCTGCACGCCCGGCCGTTTGCGTAAGGCTTTTTTCGTTACGGAGAAAACCTTCTTTATCCGCATCGAGGATAGCCACCAGGGAAACTTCGGGAATGTCTAATCCTTCTCTCAACAGATTTACACCAACCAATACGTCAATAGTGCCCAGACGGAGTTCACGAAGTATCTCAATTCTTTCCAGCGTATCCACTTCGCTGTGTATGTATTTGCTTTTGATGTTGATGCGGTGCAGGTATTTGTCCATCTCTTCGGCCATACGCTTGGTAAGGGTTGTTACCAATACCCGGTCGCCCCTGGTCACTCTTTTATCGATCTCATCCAGCAGGTCATCTATCTGGTTAACAGAAGGGCGCACTTCTATCGGCGGATCCAATAAACCGGTTGGCCTTACCACCTGTTCGGTAACAACGCCGCCGCATTTTTCCAGTTCATAATCACCCGGTGTGGCAGAAACAAAAACGGTTTGATTAAGAAGCGATTCAAATTCATTGAAATTAAGGGGACGGTTATCCAGCGCCGATGGTAAACGAAAACCATAATCAACCAATACCAGTTTACGGCTCCGGTCACCACCATACATGCCGCTAACCTGGGGAATGGTCTGGTGACTTTCATCTACAATGCATATAAAATCTTTCGGAAAATAATCCAGCAGGCAAAAGGGACGGGTGCCTGGCTTGCGCCGGTCAAAAAAACGGGAGTAATTTTCTATGCCGTTGCAGTAACCCAGTTCCCGTATCATTTCCAGGTCGTATTCCACCCGTTCGCTGATGCGTTGCGCTTCAATATATTTCCCGGAGTTCTTGTAATATTCTGTTTGTGCGGCGCACTCATCCTGTATCTCGTGGATCACCTGCTGCAATACATCTTTAGGCGCTACATATAAATTGGCCGGGAAGATGGCTGCATTCTCTACACTGCTGATGCGCTTGCCGCTGCTGAGTTCCAGGGTTTCGATGGTTTCTATCTCATCGCCAAAAAAACTGATGCGGTAACCAAAATCAACATAGGGCAGGTTGATGTCAATGGTATCTCCTTTAACACGGAATGTTCCTCTTGTAAAATCGCCCTCACTTCTGTTGTACAATGAATTGACCAATGAATGTAAAAATCCCTGGCGGGAAATTGTTTGTCCTTTTTGAATACGGATGATCCCGTTCTCGTAATCGGTGGGGTTACCCATTCCATAAATGCAACTCACACTGGCCACCACAATGATATCCCTTCTACCGCTTAATAACTGTGCCGTTGCCTGCAGGCGAAGTTTGTCTAACTCATCATTGATGCTGAGGTCTTTTTCAATGTAGGTATTACTCACGGGCATATAAGCCTCGGGCTGGTAATAATCGTAGTAAGAAACAAAATACCCCACGGCATTATCGGGGAAGAATTGTTTGAACTCTCCGTACAGCTGCGCCACCAGGGTTTTATTATGGGTGATCACCAGAGTGGGCCTTTGCACATTCTGTATCACGTTGGCCATGGTGAATGTCTTGCCGCTGCCGGTAACCCCCAGTAATGTTTGATACTTCTCTCCCTGCAGAATTCCTTCTGTTAACTGGCGGATGGCATCCGGCTGGTCGCCGGCAGGAGAATAAGGGGAATGAAGCTGGAAAGACATAATGAGAATGCAAATTAAGTTTTAAGAACAACAAAGTTAATGACGAGAGGCATGTAGTAATTTTTCTATATTTTTGCCTCTAACATTAATCAATCTTACAATGAAGAAAGTTCTGCCTATTGTGGTCATTGCCCTGTTTTCGGCTATTGGTTCTAACGCTCAGCAATCTGCTCCCGAGGTTATACAAGGTAAATTAGTTGCTGTGCGAAAGCCACAGCTTACAGAAGGAGAAGTGCCTGGTTTTACCCCAAGGGTAACCAGGGATGAGAATGGCCTGGTGGGTGTGGCTAAAAAAACGGCCATCATTCATCCTTTCTTTAAGGAAAATCCTCCGCAAACAGACCCGGTATTGCAGACGAATACTACAGCCAATGGGGTTTCGGCAACAGCTACAGTAGGCACCAATGTCAATGGCATGAACTATACGTCTGTAAATCCATCCGACCCGGTTGTGGCAGCGGGTCCTAACCATGTAATACAAATGATCAATGCCGGTACGGGTTCGTTGATGAAGATATTTAATAAAGACGGCTCCCAGGTAGCTGCCCAGTTCAACTTCAGTAATTTAACAGGCGTACAGGGCGCCGGGGATCCCATTATATTATACGATCAACTGGCAAAACGCTGGCTGCTTACCGAATTTGGTTATACCGGTGGTATCACTTCTTACGTAAATACCCTGATACTGGCCGTATCGTCAACCGATGACCCATTGGGAACCTGGTATGTTTATGCATTTGCTGATAACAGTTTTTTTGTTGACTTCCCCAAGTTCGCTATATGGACAGATGCTTATTATGCAACGTCTAATGACTTTAATACCGGCGGTACTTCTTATTTGGGATCCTCTGTATATGCATTTGACCGTACCAAAATGCTGGTTGGAGATCCGACTGCAACAGCCATCCGTACAAGGCTTAATAATGCTGATGGACGTTACTTCTCTATGGCTCCCGTAAGCCTGGAAGGAACAACTGCGCCGCCTGCGGGGATGAAAGGCAGTTTCATGTATTATACAGATGATGCCTTTACTGCCGATCCTGTAGATGTGGATTCGATCTACATGATCACTATGACTCCTGATTTTGTTACCCCTGCCAATACCGTTATCTCTGCACCGGTGCGTTTTGCCACGGCCGCTTTTGATGAGCAGTTGTGTACGGCTACCCGAGGCAGGTGTATCGATCAGCAAACAAATACCACCACCGACCTGGAAGACCTGGCCGGTCGTTTCAGCAACAAAATCGTTTACCGAAACTTTGGAACCCACCAGGGTATTGTGTGCAATTTTACCGTAGATGCAGATGGTGCAGGTAAAGGAGGAATACGCTGGATGGAATTTAGAAATACCGGCAGCTGGAGTATTTATCAACAGGCTACCTGGGCGCCCGATGCCAATGAACGCTGGCTGGGTTCTATCTGTTATGATGCTGTAGGCAATATTGGCCTGGTATATAATGTATCGGGAACAACGGCAAACCCTTCCATACGCATCACCGGCCGTAACGATTGTGATCCGCTGGGTACCATGTCATTGGCAGAAACAAGTATTGTTGCAGGAACCGCTTCTAACGGAAGCACCCGTTACGGCGATTACAACGTGCTTACCATTGACCCGGCTACCGACCGTGATTTCTGGCTTACCGCACAACATAATAACGGAGCTACCACCTGGAATACCCGTATTGCTACTTTCAACCTGAATAATTGCAATGCCCAGCCGAGGGTGAGGTTTTATACAAATACGGTACATGTTTATGAAGACAGTTTGAAAACAGTGGGAACAGGATGTCAGCGCTACCGGGATTATGTAGTGAATGTGGTGATCGATGCCGCTCCTACACAACCGGCGATCGTTACGTTCAATACATCCGGAACGGCTACATTGGGATCGGACTATACGGTTACGCCTGCATTTGTAACGCTTAACAGCGGTAACTTATCTCAACCGGTAACCGTACGTGTTTTTGCAGATAATAATTTTGAAGGAACAGAAACCCTGCAGTTGGGATACAGCATCAATGCTTCGGGCGGTAATGCGGTGGCCGATAATTTTAACCAATCGTGCCTGTTCACTATTTATGATAACGACCAGGTGCTAACTCCCATGCAGAATGATGTAGTGCTGTTAACCGAAGGCTTTGGTACAGCAGGTACCCCAGGCCCTGCCGGGGCTTGGACAATTGCGAGCACAGGCAGTACCAATGTATGGACATACAGTGCCAATGGCGGTGCCGGAACATCGGGTGGTGCAGCGCATATCACCAATAATATCACAACCAACCCGCTGGCATATACCAATACAGCCACGGCTACTTCCAGGCTGCGTTCGCCGCTTATTAATGCAACAGCCATTACCGGCAGCAGCGACTCGTTGAAATTGTTCCTTACCTATAAATGTAATGGAGAACTTTTCAGCGGCACGTACTATGATTTTGGCCGTCTTCAGTATTCATTGAACGGAACTACCTTCAGCAATATACCCGGCACCACTGTTTTACAGGGCATAACAACGGCTGCCAATCTTACCGTTAATTTACCGGCATCCTTAAAAGGACAACAGTTCTATATTGCCTTCTATTGGGAAAACGATAATACCGCCGGAACCAATCCGCCGTTTACATTGGATACGATGGCCGTGTTTGCTAAAGGAGTAAAAGTTGAAAGCAGTGCAGCCAGTACCAATAATGTTTATATCACCAGCACACAACCGGCATCTTTACAAAGCACCGCCGATGGTGAATTGATAGCTTCTGTAAACAACATGACCAATATCGGTTGTCTTGCTGCTACAGTAACTGCAGCAGGAACCGGAAGACAATCTGCAACCATCAATGGTGTAAGTGCATTCCGCAGCGATAAGGTAATTCAACTTACACCCGATAATGCCTACACAGGAAATTACCGGGCAACTATTTAT